>CABSMQ010000012.1:0-37046 GCA_902478965.1 uncultured Collinsella sp.
TCAGACAGCTCACGGGTCTTGGTGGCGCCCAGGTCGCCGGCGGCGCCAATGATGCGCGTGGGCTCGGAGACGTTGACGGCGCGGCCGGACAGGTAGTTGTTGAGCACCTGGCGCAGCTCGTCTGCCGTCTGGAAGCGGTTCGCCGGGTCCTTCTCCATGCACTTGAGGATAATGCGCTCCAGATCTGCATCGACGCCGGAGTTGATCTGGCTCGGCGGAACCGGCAGTTCGTTTACCTGCTTGAGCGCAACCGAGATGGCGTCGTCGCCGTCAAAGGGGACGCGACCGGTGGCGCACTCGTACATCACGACGCCCAGGGAGTAGATATCCGAAGTGGGACCGAGGTCCTGGCCGCGCGTTTGCTCGGGGCTTACGTAGTGGGCGGTGCCCAGTACATTGTTGTCCTGCGTGAGGTGGCTGTTCTTTGCGCGCGCGATGCCAAAGTCCATGACCTTGATGTTGCCGTCGGGCAGCACCATGATGTTTTGCGGCTTAATGTCGCGGTGGATGATCTCGTGCTTGTGGGCGACCGAAAGCGCGGAGCTGATCTGCGAGCCGATCTGCGCGACCTTCTTTGGATCGAGGGCGCCGTGGCTCTTGATGCCACTCTTAAGGTCGGTACCGCGCAGGTACTCCATGACGATGTAGTAGGTATCGCCATCCTTGCCCCAATCGTAGACGCCCACGATATAGGGGGAGGAGAGACCTGCTGCTGCCTGGGCCTCCTGCTTAAAGCGGGCGGCGAAGGTGGCGTCGCCGGCATACTGCGGCAGCATGATCTTGACGGCAACCGTGCGGTCGAGGACCTGATCTTGCGCACGGAAGACGGTCGCCATGCCGCCCGTTCCCACCTTATCCTTGAGGAGGTATCTTCCCCCGAGGACCCTCTGTTCCATTCCTGCTCCTAACTAACTTATTCGCTCAACGATGTGTGTAGTACCAAATCTATGGCCGCTGGGACCGCGTGGCGCCTTGCCGCTAGCTCATCGGCCGCGGCGCGCCCCAAGTATCCGCTTCGATCACAGGCATCACGCTCCTTGGGCGGCAAGTGCCGCGGTCAGGACGATGCCGGCGATCTTGGCTGCCTTGACGTCGTGTTTGTCGTAATCCTCCAAGGCCACCGAGATGGCGACCGTGGGTGAATCGTAAGGTGCGAAGCCGACGAACATCGAGTTGACGTTGGTACCGCCGGTCTCGGCCGATCCGGTCTTGCCGGCGACCTTGACGCCCGGAATCTGGGCATCGGTGCCGGTGCCGGACTGGACAACCGCGAGCATGGCCTGCTTGACCTGATCGGCCGTGGTGGCGCTGACGGCCTGGCCGAGCGAGCGGGATTGCGTGGTCTTGACCACGGTTCCGTCGGGGGCGAGCACCTGGGCCACGAAGAACGGGTCCATGACCACGCCGCTGTTGGCGATGGCCGCCGCTATCACGCAGTTTTGCATGACGGTGGTCTGCGGACCTGGCGTGTGGTCCATGCCGACAGGCTGGCCGGCGCCTGCCCAGGCGGTCTCCCACTCGGTCATGAGCGAGGGGTCGGCCATGATGGAGGCCGCGGTGGTCAGGTCCTGACCGAGCTTTTGGCCGTAACCAAAGGCGTTGGCAAACTGGACGAGCGAGCTGGCGCCGATCTCGTTGGCCACCTGGCCAAAGACGACGTTGGACGACACGGCAAAGGCCTGTTGCAGGCTGATGGTACCGTAGCTCTCGTTGGCGTAATTGGTGACCGGCGCGTTGCCGATATCCATGGAGCCGGGCGCCTGGTACGTGCTGGTAAGGCTGGCGGTGCCGGTTTCGAGCGCCGCGGAGAGTGTGACGACCTTAAAGGTCGAGCCCGGGGTATAGAGAGCGTCCATGGCGCGGTCGTACATGGAGCCGTCCTCGCCACCGCCCGACTGCATCAGGGCATCGATGTTGGTGTTGTCATAGGTGGGCGAGCTTGCGCATGCGAGGACCGCGCCGGTGCGCGGATCCATAACCACCACGGCACCCTTAAAGCCCTTGAGTGCCTGCTCGGCAGCCGTCTGGATGCGCGAGTCGATGGTGAGCTTGGCGGTGTTGCCCGGTTGGTTTTGGCCCGCGAGCGACGCGAGGGCGTTGTCCCAGCTGGAGTAATCCTTGGAGCCGGTGAGCGTTTCGTTCATGACGCTCTCGACACCAGCGGTGCCGTACTGCTGGCTTACATAGCCCACCACGTGAGCGGCCATGTTTCCGTTGGGGTAGGAGCGGGCGTAGGTGCCGTCTTCCTGTTGCAGCGACTCGGCCAGCGTCACGCCGTCGGACGTGATGATGGAGCCGCGTTGGATGTACTTGGAGCGGGCGATGGTGTGGTTGTTGGTCGGCATGTCCTGATAGTCCTTGGCCTTGATGACCTGGACATAGGTGAGGTTGCCGATAAGGATGGCGAATAGTGCCGTAAAGGCGAGCACGGCGCGGGTCAGTCGATTGGCGAGCGCCACGCGGCCGAGCACACCGGATTCGGGCGTGTCGAGCAGGCGACGGCGCATGCGCGAGCCGGCGGAGTGGCTGCCGCGGGCATACGAAGACGAAGTGGCGAAGCGCGTGCCGGCCGGGGAGGACGCCGAGGCGACCTGGTCGTCGGTGATGGCGGCCATGGTGCCGGTGCCGGTGAGCTCGGCCTCGCGACCGGTTGCCTCGTCACCGGCGCGCAGCAGCAGCGCGACGATGATAAAGCTTGCCAGCAGCGAGGAGCCACCCTGGCTCATAAAGGGCAGGGTGACGCCGGTCAGCGGGATCAGGCGGGTAACGCCGCCAACGATCAAGAACGCTTGGAAGCTGATAGCGGCCGTAAGACCGGTGGCGCTAAAGGCGGCAAGGTCGGACTTGGCACGGGCTGCCGTGGTCAGGCCACGTACGGCAAAGAGCATAAACAGGATAAGAACGGCGCCACCGCCCAAAAGGCCCATCTCCTCGCCGATAGCCGAGAAGATAAAGTCGGACTCGACGACGGGGATGTTGTTGGCCATGCCGTTGCCAATGCCGACGCCAACAAGGCCGCCGTCGGCCAGCGAGAAGAGGGACTGGACAATCTGGTAGCCCTGGCCCTGTGCATCCTTAAAGGGATCGGCCCAGATCTGGAAACGAACCTGGACGTGCGACAGGAACTTGTAAGCGCCCACGGCCCCCACGGCCAAGAGCACAAGGCCGATGATGACATACGAGAAGCGACCCGTGGCAACGTAGAGCATCAGCAAGAAGATGGTGTAGAACAGCAAGGCCGAGCCCAGGTCACGTTCGAAGACAACGACGAGCAGGCATACGCCCCAGACTGCGAACAGCGGCAGCAGCAGGCGCAGACGCGGAATCTTAAGACCCAAGATCTTGCGGTTGGAGATAGAGAGCAGTTCGCGGTTCTCGGCCAGGTAACCGGCTAGGAACAGCACGATAAAGACCTTGGCGAACTCGCCGGGCTGAATGGTAAAGCCGGCGATGCGAATCCACAGTTTAGAGCCCGAGATCGTGGTGCCGATAAAGATGGGCAGCATCAGCAAGATGATGCCGATGATGCCAAAGGTGTACTTGTAGCGCATGACCACGTCGAGGTTTTTGACCAGCGCAAGCGTACCTACCATCAACGCCACCGAGATAAACAGGATGACGAGCTGCGAGATGGCGAGCGTGGGCGCCAAGCGCGTCACAAACGTGATGCCAATGCCCGAAAGAACAAAGACGATGGGCAGGATGGCCGGGTCGGCGCCGGGTGCCAGAATGCGCACGGCGATATGCGCCGCGGCGAAGGCGGCAAAGAGACCGATCGGAACGGCAAGTGTCTCAAACGAGATGGCGGCGCCTGCGGTGAGCACGTACATCGCATACAGCAGGATGACGGGGAACGCCGAGGCGATGAGTAAGAGCAGTTCGGTATTACGGCGACTCATAAGCGGCACTCCCTTTCTAATTCTTATCGGAGGCTTCGGCCTCGGCGGACTGTTCGGCGGTATTCTCGGAATCCGATTCGGAGGTCGAACCCTGGTCGGTGTTATTGCGGATCGTTTGCGCGTCGATCACCTGACGGGTCTGCTCCTCGTCGATCTGATGGCGGTACTTGGAGATGGTGTCCTGTGCGTCGTCGATGCTCGTCTGCTGAATACCTGCCTTAAGGCGATTTTGTGTGTCTTCGGGCAGGTCGGACAGTTTGATGGTGGTCGTGCTGTCGAGCCAGTGCAGCTTAAGGCCGAGCGGCTTGCCGGGAATGCCCCGGTAGACCGCGACGGTGTCCTTGTAGGTGCCCAGGTAGTACGAGCCGGTGATGCCTGCGTAGGCCCAGATGGCTGCCGCCAGCACAAAAGCGATGCCCAGTACGGTGGCAATGGTGATGTTGCGGCGGCGGACGCGCTTTGCCTCGCGCATGACGCCATCGTCGACCAGGTCAACGACAAGCACGGTGACGTTGTCATGCCCGCCGGCGACCAGTGCCGCGTCAACAAGGTTGTCGACGCAAATCTGCGCGGTCGAGGACTGCGTGGCGATGTTTTCGATATCGCTATCGGGAATCATGCTCGAAAGACCGTCCGAGCACAGGATCAGGCGGTCGCCTTCCTCGATATGCAGGGTAAAGTGGTCGGCATACATGGCGGGATCCGAGCCCAGCGCGCGGGTGATGACCGAGCGGTTGGGGTGGACGCGAGCCTCGTCTGCCGTAATCTCGCCGGCGTCCACGAGCTCCTCCACATAGGAGTGGTCGCGGGTCACGCGGATGAGCGTGCCCTCGTGGAGCAGATAGGCGCGCGAGTCGCCCACGTGGGCGATGGCGAGCATGTCGTTTTCGATATAGGCGCAGGTTGCCGTGCAGCCCATGCCGGGCTTGCCAAGCCCGTTGAGCGCAGCCTCGATGACCGCGGCGTTTGCAGCTTCGACGGCGGCCGCCAGTCGTGCGGCGTCGGCTGCCTGCGGCGCTGTCTTGGCAATGGTCTCGACGGCGATGGAGGAGGCTACCTCACCGGCGGCGTGGCCGCCCATGCCGTCGCATACGCAAAAGAGCGGCGATTGCACCAGATAGGAGTCTTCGTTATGCGGGCGCACACAGCCAACATCGGAGCGGGCGCCCCACATGAGCTGCGTGGTCGTGCCGGCGTCGTAGGTCGAGTCAGTCTCGACGCGCTCGTCGGTCAGCGGCTCAAAACTCATGGTCGAGCCGGGGTCCTTAAGCTTGGCCTCCACGGCGGCAACGTCAATCTCGGCCGTATCGCCGGGCGAGACGGTGTCGGCATCGTTGCTCGGGTCGTTGACGTTGGGCGTGGCGGGCTCTTCGGTTGTACGGTCGACAGGCTCGTCGTCTTGCGGGGCGACGGCTGCAGACTCGGGCGTCGCGAAGTGCGCGGGCGCGGGCGTGCCGTGGGATTGGGAGACATCCTCCGTCGTTGCTGCGGGTACGTCTTCGGTTACAGACTGCATGGCTTCGGGCGCCGATGCGTCCGCGGGGGAGGGCGCCGCCGCGGGTTCCGGTGCAGATGCGGACTCGGGTGCTGCGGCGGGTGCCGGCGCTACGGGAAACACCGGTGCCGCGGGCTCGGGAGCCGCAAATACCGCGGAGCTCTCGGTAATCGCCGTGGCGACGGGTTCGGCAAAGTGAGCCGGCGCGGGCATGTCTTGCGGGGCCGCGGGCTGCTCGGTAGCGGCGTGCACGCCGATGGGGGTGTTACCGCCGTCAGCGTTGTCCTCGGTATCCTCGTCGTCGGTCAGCGTCGGATATTCTTGCGTTACATGCGAAAGAGGCAGGGAGAACACAGTGTCCTCGGGCTCCACGGGCGCATGGCCCGCCGGGGCGGCATGAGCCGGCGCGGTCGCGGGGGCGGCCGACGTCTCTGGCATGGTTGCGGACTTGTTCTCCTCGTCGATCATCGACGGTTCACCTTCATGACCACGTCGCCAATCTGGACTTCGTCGCCCTCGCGCAGCGTTGCGGGTTCCACCAGCTGGCGGCCGTTGACGAGCGTGCCGTTAAGCGAGTTGAGGTCCTCGATAATAAGTGCCGGACCCTGCAGCGAAAAACGCGCATGCGAGGCCGAGACAAACGGTTCGTTGATGCAGATGTCCGACGACGGCGAACGGCCGACGATGACGGGGCCGAGCATATCCACGTGGATGCCGCGGATGCCGCGCGGGCCCTTGTCCACATCGATCGTCCAGATGGCCGAGTCGCGGCGCTGGCCGCGGACGAGCCCCACGCCGGTCTTCATGACGGCAAACAGGAAGATATAAAGCAGGACGACCAGGACGATGCGGCCTGCAAACAGGACGATATCGATGTTCATAAGCGACTATCCCCTAAATTCGAACGTGCTCAGGCCAAACGTCAGCAGGTCGCCGTTGCGCAGCGGGCAGCGCGTGATGCGACGGTTGTTGACGAGCGTGCCGTTGGTGGAGTTGAGGTCCTCGATCGACCAGTCCGAGCCGGTAAAGGTGAGCTGGGCATGACGGCGCGACACGTTGGGGTCGCGCAGGGCGATGTCGGAAACCGAGCGCTCGCGACCGATGGTCACCTGTGCGGAGGTGATGGCGTGGCTCTCGCCGCTCACGACATCGACGAGCTGGGCGAGCGGACGCTGCGGGGCGCGAGAGCTTGCCATGTTGGAGGCGATGCTGGCTGCGGCGCCAAGGCCAGCGGCGGCGCCGGTCGCGGCGGCTCCGCCCATGCCGGCAAGCGCGTCGCGCGAGACGGTTTGGGGCACGGGAATGGGTGCGGCGGCAGGGTCGGGCATATTGGGCGCAAAGGGGTCGGCCACGGCAAGCGGGTCGGGAGTGGCAGCACGAGGTGCTGGCTGCTGCTGCGGCATGGCGGCGGGGCGTTGCTGCTGCGGAGCGGCAAACTGCTGTTTGCCGGCGCGGGGGGCGCTGGCGGCGCGGCTTGCGGCGGAATTATTCTGGCCCAGGCCATTCTGGTAGGCACGCTCTTCCTCGTACAGACGACCGAGCGTGGGGGCATCGACGTTCTCGGCAAAGACCGAGAACTTGCCGGCGCGCAGCTGCGGGTCGATCATAAAGCGAACGAGGGGCTCGCCGACAAAGACATAGCGGCGCTTTTCGGCCTGCGCTTTCACAAACTCGCGGACCTCGCGCGAAAGCTCGGGGTAGAACGGGGCGAGCATGGGATCGTCATCGGCGGCGATCAGAATGGTATAGAGTGCCGGCGCGGTGTTGACGCCGTTGATCACTAGAGTCTGATCCTCCATGTCGCGAGCGGCCTGCTTGGCAAGCTTCTTAAAGGAGAACGGGGCACGGGTGGCACCGAAGATGCCGGCCACGTGGTCCTCGAAGATGTTCAGGAAGTTCACGAAAGATCACTCTCCGTATAGGTTCTTTGGTATCCGAGCAAATATAGGCATATCCCAACGATTATAGAGGATAGGATTCCCGCAACCGCCGCCTTGACGACGACCGCGGCGGTAAGGCTGGCAATTTCCATACGGTGTGCAAGACAGAACGACACCGCCGAGCCCATACCGGCGACGGCAATTGCGACGATGGCAGCAAGGTTCGACCCTTGTTCGGCGCGCTTTGCATGGGCATTGAGCAGCAGTGATGTTACTGCCGCCGTTGCCGCGACCAGTGTGATGGCGGCCCAGAGGAACACGTCCCCCAGCGCTGCGGCGACATTGCCAAGCCCCAGTACGCCTCCCGCAGAGAGAGCCGCTGCGGCAAGGCGGGCAAAGAGCGCGCCCATACTCGTGGCCGCCGCGGCACTTGCCGGGCCGAGCCAAAATGCCGCGATACTCGCGGCGGCTCCAGCGGCAAGGAAGGTGTCACCGGTCAGGCAGCCAAGCGCAAGCGCGCAGGTGAGCGCCGCACTCGCGGGGGCCTGGGTGCGCCCCCAGGCGATCCACCAGCCGGACATGGCGGCGGCAAAGACAACCGCGACAGGCAGCATCGACAGAATGCCCTGCGCCTGCATGGTGGCGTTGGCCATAAGCACTAAAAAGCCCACGGCCGAGATGGCCGAGCCGATCTGCGGGGCCAGGCCGGCTGCCGCACCGATCGCAATGGCCGCGACGACCAAGCCGGGAAGCGCGGCGACGCCGGCTGTCTGCATAAGCAAGAAGCCAAAGGCTCCACACGAGAGAGCCGAGATGGCGCGCATGGTGTAGTTGCGCGCGTGGCTCCAGCGCGTGCCCGCCCAACCAAGTGCGGGGTCGACCTCGACCGCGTCGTCCTCGTAGGGCAGCGATTCGATATCGTCCGCCGTCTGCTCGTCATCCGAAAGCTCGCTCACCATTTGCTCTAGGCTGCGACGGCCCTCGCGCACACTGCCCAAGCTGGCAAGGAGCTGATCGCAAAACGCCTCGATGCTGTTGGGGCGGTCTTGCGGCATGGGGGAGAGGGCGCTCATCAGCGCTGCCTCGGCTCCCGGGGGAAAGTGCGGTATCAGCTCGCTGGGATAGGTGGCGCCGCCGATGATGCGGCCGAGCGAGTCGGCGGGCGTTGCCGCCATAAAGGGGGCGCTGCCGCACAGGCTCTCGTAAATGACGCAGGCGAGGGCGAAGACGTCGGCGCGCTCGTCGACCGTGCCGGTCTCGATATCGAGCTGCTCGGGTGGCATGTAGCCGATGGTGCCGCCGCGCGAGCCGCCAAAGCCGCCGGCAGACGACAGACGTGCCATGCCAAAGTCGGTGAGCTTAACGTTGCCCGAGTGGTCGATGAGCACGTTGGCAGGCTTGATGTCCAGGTGGAGCACGCCATTGCTATGGGCGAAGGTGAGCGCCTGGCCCAGCGCGTCGGCAATGGCTGCCGCCTCGTCAAAGGTGAGCGAATGGCCGTCGACTCGATGCAAAAACTCAGCGAGCGACATGCCATCGACATATTCCATGACCAGGTAGGCATAGGCGGTGTCGTGCGTAAAGTCGATGACCTGCACGATATTGGGATGCTGAAGCATGGCGGCGGTATGCGCCTCGCGCAGCACGTCCATGATGTCGCTTGCGGGCATGCCGGCGCCGTCTGTGAGGGGGATGCGCTTGATGGCGACGCGACGGCGCAGGTGCGTGTCACGGCAGATCTCGATGGAGCCAAAACCGCCGGTCGCAAGCGTCTCGAGCGGCTGGAACCGCTTAAGCAGATCGCGAGAGCTGGTGCCCTCCAAGGGAACGTCCGGCGAGAACCGGGCGGTATGTTGCGAGAAAAGCGGCATGGCCAACCCTCGTGCGTTTAAAGTTCGTTTGCGAGCGGCGGGCACGGGCGCGGCCCGTTCCGGCGTTCGCGGTGGCATAGATGCTGCTAGTGTAGCACGCTCGGGTGCATGGGGAGGATAACGGGGGTGAGGTGGCCTGTCTGACTTGGCCTCCGTCTCGACTCATCCGGAAAGCGCTGTCCAGTTTTTGGCCAAATACTGGGACACGCTTTCCGAATGGGGTGGGTTGCGGAAACTGCGTCCCAGAATATTGATTCAGAACGGGATGCGCTTTCCGAATCGGCGCTCAAAAGGAAACCGCACCCCACTTTGGAGCTCCAAAACGGGATGCGGTTTCCGCTGTCAATCTAAGGTCTGCCTAAGTAGACGGCTGGTGCTTGGATGCCGTGCCGGGTCTTAGCGCTTCTTCTTGCTCTTCTTCTGCTTGCGCTGTTTGGCCTTTGCGTTCTTGGACTCACTCTCCTGCTTGGCCTTGGCGGCAGCCTTCTCGGCCTTCATTTTCTTCTTCTTGGTCTCGATGCGGAGTTTTTTGTTGATGCGCGCCTTAAGGAAGGCGCCAAACTGCTCGGCGTCGCCGCGAACAAAGGTGTCCTTAGGGATAGTCACGCCCTGGTCGGCGAACATGGCCACAAAGATACGCTCGCCGTCGAGCACGTGGTCGAGCTTCTCAAACGGGAAGAACTGTGACTTGCCGCTCTTGCCCCAGACCATCAGGCCGTCCTCGTTGGCGGCGACGCGGCGGTAGCGTCCGCCCATGGACTCGTCGGCCTCGACGGCATCGATAAAGTCGCGGGCAAGGGTGTGGTGCAGGTTTTTGCTCCACCAGGCCAAAAAGGCGCCGAATACGATCAGGACAACGCCGAACTTGATCCAGTTGCCGCCGGCCACCAGCATGCCGATGCCAATGAGCGCGGCAATTGCCGCGGCGACATACAGCGAGCCGCGACGCCTGGGCGAGGCGACCAGGCGGGCGAAGTCGGTGACCAGATCGTTTTCGTACTGGTACTCGTTGAGGTACAGGATGCCGTCATCGGCTGCTGCCTGCTTCTCGAGTGCGACCTCGACCTGGTCGGCTGCTTCGGAGGGGACGAGGTTGCTCTCTGTGTCTGCCATACTCTTTGGACTCCTATCGCGACGGGCTCGCCGTACGGGTTATTATGAGTGCAGTATGCCGTGCGACCGCATGGCCGTCGCGGCAACAAGACTCAGTATACCCGGGGGAGCACCCATGGAATCGTTGTACCGAAAGTATCGCCCGCTCACCTTCGACTCCGTGGTGGGCCAGCAGCATATCGTCTCGACGCTCGAGCACGCCATTACCGAGGGGCGCCTGTCCCACGCCTACCTGTTCTGCGGTCCGCGCGGCACGGGCAAGACCACCATGGCGCGCATTCTTGCCAAGGCGCTGCTTTGCCGCAATGCCGAGGCGGCGCGCGCCGAGGGTGCGAGCGGTTGCATGCCCGACGGCACCTGCGAGGAGTGCGAGCTCATCGCCGAGGGCAACCATCCCGATGTCTATGAGCTCGACGCCGCAAGCCGCACGGGCGTGGACAACGTGCGCGAGGAGATCATCAATTCCGTCAACTTTGCCCCGGTGCGCGGCAAGTACAAGATCTATATCATCGACGAGGTCCACATGCTCACGACGGCGGCGTTCAACGCGCTGCTCAAGACGCTCGAGGAGCCGCCGGCGCACGTGATCTTCGTGCTGTGCACCACCGATCCGCAAAAGATTCTGGAGACCATCCTCTCACGCTGCCAGCGCTTCGATTTCCATCGCATCGGTAACGAGGATATCGAGCATCGCCTGTCCTACGTGTGCGAGCAGGAGGGCTTCGACTACGACGATGAGGCACTCGCCATCGTGGCACGCCATGCCAAGGGCGGCATGCGCGACGCGCTCTCCACGCTGGAGCAGCTGAGCGTCTTTGGCAACGGTGCCGTGCATGCGGACGATGCCCGCTCGCTTTTGGGCGAGGTTTCGGACCAGATTCTGGGCGAGTTTGCGCGTGCCATTGCCGATCGCGATGTCGCCGAGCTCTATGGGTTGATTCGCGCGCAGGTCGAGGAAGGTAACGATCTGCTGGAACTGACGCGCGACCTGGTAGCGCACGTGCGCGATGTGTATGTTGCCTGCGTTGCCGGTGCCCGTGCCGAGTTGTTTGAGGGCGGTGCCGAGCAGGCCGAGGCGCTCGCTGCCGAGGCCGCTGCCTTTGGCGAGCATCCTGCCGACCGCTTGGCTCGCGTGCTGACGGTGCTCGACGATGCCGCGCTGGAGATGAGGGGTGCGAGCGACGTGCGTCTGGTGCTCGAGATCGCCTGCACGCGCCTGACGCGTCCCGAGGCCGATCTAACGATTGAGGCTTTGGCCGAGCGCGTGGCACGCTTGGAGGCCATGGTTGCCAACGCTGCGGTACCGGCGAGCGTGGCTGCTGCGGGCGCTGCGCCCGCGGCTGTCGCGGCCACGCCTGCGACGACGCAGCAACCGACGCTGATCTCGGGCGCTCGAGCTGCTGCCCCTGTGGCATCTGCCGCTCCCGCCGCTGCGTCCGCGCACCAGGGCGGCATGCCCTGGGACCGCGGCGCTGCCACTCCGTCGGCCCAGCCTGCGCCCACGCCGACCCCCAAGCCCGCGGCTCCTGCGCCTCAGCCTACACCGGTTCCGAAGTCCCAGCCCGCCGCTGTCCCGACTCCCGCACCTGCCGCTGCGCCGGCACGTCAGTCCCAGCCCAACAGCGCCGCCCAGGTTGCCGCCGCCGGTGCTGCCGAGACCCCCGCGGTCGAGGACGCCGGCGAGCTCCAGCGCAAATGGGCCGAGGTCGTCGAGCGCGTCAAGGCTCGTCAGGCCTCCTACGCGGGGCTTTTGCTCAACGCCCGCGCCACGGCCGACGATGGCTCCAAGCTCACGGTCTCGTTCCCCGCGGGCTCGACCTTTGCCATCAAGATGCTCGGACGCGCCGACACGCAGTCGGTAGTCCTGCCGACAGTCAGTGTGGTCTTCGGTCGTCGTACCGTCGACTATGTCCTGGATGGGGGTGGCACGCCGGCTCCTCAACATGAGGAGCATTCTCCATCTGCACGGGCTGCGGCATCTGCGGACCCGCAACCCGTGTCCTCGGCGGCCTCTGCATCCTTGAGCGCCAGCGCGACGCAGCCAAAAGCGGCACCGGTAGCGGCACCGACTCCGTCGGCGCCTAAGCCCGTTGCGCCCAAACCTGCTGCTCCGGCTCCCGCGCCCAAGCCCGCTGCCGCGCCTGCGCCCAAGTCATCCGACCTGGCTAAGGCCCCCTGGCTGCGCTCCGACAACCCTGCCGGCGCTCCTGCCACGGGCAAGCTTCCGACCGAGCCCGCGCCCCGCGCGCCCGAACGCTCGTCCGCTCCCAAGGCTCAGCCGTCTTCACAGGTTGCGTCCTGGGAATCCGAGCAGGTGCCCTACGACGACGCCATGGTCGGCGGCTTCGCCGGCGATGCGAGCGGGGACGATCTTCCTCCGTTCGACGTGCCGGCAGCGGCGCCTGCGCCCAAGCCCGCGACTGCGATTCCCTCGGCCCCCGCAGTCGCGACGTCCGCTCCCGCAAGCGATGACGCCCCCGCGGCTCCTTGGGAGTCCAATCCCGGCGCCGGCAGTCCCTTCGGCCACGAGGGCGCAGCCCCGAGCATCCCGCAGACCGAGGATGAGGCCAAAGCCCTCATTCGCGACGTCTTCGGCCAGGCCACCATCTTCAAACCGGTGGAGTAACCGTGCGAAAGGGCATATACGCCGAATTATGCGACCTTGCATAATTCGACCTTTGCATAATCTTTGCGTGCGGTTTGTATGGGAGGACATGTATATCGACTGAGGTAGCGTGTCCGCCCCGTTCGCTGGCCTTGCGCCGTGGTACGATTTTTGAGTTTGAAAGTCCCGCCGTGCTCCGGCTGCCCTTGCAGCTCGGCGTGCGGCCGCACGTAAAGGAGCCATCATGGCCGGTATGAACATGCAGCAGATGATGAAGCAGGCCCGCAAGATGCAGGAGCAGCTTGCCGCCGCACAGGAGAACCTCAAGTCCCAGACCGTCGACGCCTCTGCCGGCGGCGGCATGGTCAAGGTGACCGTCAACGGCGAGATGGAGCTCGTCAACCTCACCATCGATCCCGATGCGCTCGACCCCGAGGACGTCGATATGCTGCAGGACATGATCATGGCTGCCGTCAACGAGGCCGTTCGCGGCGTCAACGAGCTCGCCAATAAGCAGATGGGCGCTATCACCGGCGGCCTCAACATCCCGGGCATGCCGTTCTAAGACGCGCATATATATGAGTGCCAACCATAGTTTGCAAAAATTGCTCGATGAGCTGGGCCGCCTGCCGGGCATTGGCCCCAAGTCGGCTCAGCGCATCGCCTATTACCTGTTGGAGGCTGACGCTGAGGAGGCGCGCCGCCTGGCCGAGGCCATCCTGGAGGTTAAGCAGGAGGTTCACTTTTGCAGCCGTTGCTTTAACTACGCCACGGCCGACGAGTGCTCCATCTGCCAGGATTCGATGCGCGACACCACTCGCATTTGCGTGGTGGGCGAGCCGCGCGATGTCCAGGCGATTGAGCGCACGGGCAGCTACCACGGTCTCTACCACGTATTGGGCGGCGTGATCAGTCCCATGGACAAGATTGGCCCCGAGCAGCTGCACATTCGCGAGCTACTGGCACGCTTGGGCCGCGAGGACATACACGAGGTCATCATCGCCACCAACCCCAATATTGAGGGCGAGACCACGGCGAGCTACCTGGCCCGCACTATCAAGCCACTGGGCGTTGAGGTATCGCGTCTGGCGAGCGGCCTGCCCGTGGGCGGCGACCTGGAGTATGCCGACGAGCTTACGCTTGGGCGCGCTATCGAGGCCCGTCGAACGATTTAGTCGCCGGGTGCCCCGCGGCATGGCCGGCCGTTCTGCCGCACGGGGTACTCATAATTAGGCACGCGTTCGCTTGTTTGTTGTGCAACAAACCTGTTCTACTTTCGCTTATCGCGTGGATGGGGGCGTTTGTACTCCGTATTTGCTCATTCGTTGCACAACCTTTTTGATTCGCTGATACACTCACATATGGATATGAATGAATGCGCCGCTTTTGAGCGGCGTGTTTTTGTTAGAGGAGAGCGCATGCGGGCCGGGGGCACTCAGACAAAGCGTGGCACCGCGGTGCGCATGCGACGCCGGCTGGGCCTGGCGCCTCGGGCGTACGTGCTGCTGTCGTGCTCGCTGGTGCTCGTTGTTGCCGGCGTTTCGGCCTATGGCATGACGGTGCCGTCCATGGTGCAGGCGCATGCTGCACGCGAGTTGCATATAGGGCGCAAGGCCAAGAGCGACCTGGGAACGACAACCGGATATGCATGGGCGAGCGTGGTCGGGCGCACCGTGTTTGGCGTCGATTCCGCGGACGAGGGCGAGCAGGAGTCCAACGAGATCACGCTGGCAAACGGCAAGACCATCGTGCTCACTAACACCAAGGTTATTACGAAGCTTTCCAATAACAGCGTGGCTTCTGTCATTAACAAGGCGGAGCAGCAGAAGGAGCAGGATACGCAGCAGGCGGGTAAGCCCGGCGGCTCGGACGGGTCCGGTTCTGGCACCGGTTTGGGCTCCGCCTCTGGCGGTGGATCTTCGAGTGGTGGCTCGACGGACGGCGATGCCGGCGGGGACACGGGCACGGGTGGCCTCTCGGCTGCCGAGGAGGAGAGTATCCACAGTTGGCTCGTGACCAAATACAACATGCTCGATGGCTATGTCGCCCGCGCCAATAGCGTGGTGTCGACCTATAACGCCACGGGCGACACCGGACCATGCGATAGCCTGGTCAATGACATGTTTGTCATCCGTGCCGAGTTTGGCCGGCAGACGTTTCCTCCCCAGTCAAAGTGGTATCGACAATTCGCTAACCTTTGGGGCTGCTACACAAACCTGTGTCAATGGGTCGGACATTACGGCGACGATAACGCCGCGCTCAACAACTTCAATAACAATGTGGCGGCGATCGCTCTATGATGACCAATCTTGTTCCCGCCACAAGCCAATCGCTTGCCTGCGATCCCATGGTGGGCCTGCGCCTGGCGCGCGTCGACGGGTTTGAGCCGGCCGTCGCCCTGGGCACGGACGAGCTTCCCGCCTACCTGCGCCGTTTTACGATGCTGTTTGCCGATGACGCCACCATGCGCCGCGGCGGTATCGGCCGTGTGACGCGTGCCGTCAACGCGCAGGGCGAGGCCGTGGCGCTCAAGCAGCTCATCTTGCCAACTCGCGACGAATTTGACGACGATGCCGCTCACGAGGCGCTGGTCGCCAAGTTCAAGGCGGCGTTTCGCGAGGAATACGAATGCCATCGCGCCCTTTCGGGCCTTAAGGGCTTTCCCCGCCTCTATGGCTGGGGCGAGGTCGACGGTGTGCCTGCAATTGTCATGGAATGGGTCGAGGGCGAGACGCTTGCCCGTTTGCGTTCGCGACTCGCCGTGGACGATGCCGGACGTCTGTCGCCGCTCGTGGCGGCGCGTCTGGGTCGCGACCTGTTCGATTTGCTCTGCCGTATGAGCCTGGTGGGCGAGGGCTTTGTCCATCGCGATATCTCGCCCGCTAATATTATGGTGCGCACGGCGCGTCTACCGCTTGACC
The DNA here is from genome assembly GCA_902478965.1 of uncultured Collinsella sp. Classification (GTDB taxonomy): domain Bacteria; phylum Actinomycetota; class Coriobacteriia; order Coriobacteriales; family Coriobacteriaceae; genus Collinsella. The sequence goes on from CABSMQ010000012.1 coordinate 15,785, forward strand.
GGCAGCTTGCCGAGGGCACCTTTGACCTGTGCCTGATCGACTTTGGCTCGTCGCTGGCGCTTGAGCCTGCGTCGGCCGTGGCCGGTACCGGCGGCAAGGCGTCGTTTACGGAGCGTTATGCCACGCTGCGTCGCGCGACGGTTGCCTATGCCCCGCCCGAGATGCTCACCGACGATATTCCCGACCTGCGCGCTTTGCGTATGTCGCCGGCGATTGACGTCTACGCCGCGGCAAGCACGGTTTACGAGCTCATTGCCGGCGTCGCGCCATACGAAGCCGCGCCGAGCACTTCGGGCACCTCGGGTTCGCGCAAAAAGACGCGCGACATCGCGAGCCCCTACCGTCTCAAGATGGACACGCGGCCCGATTATCCCATTGGTGCCCATGCGCCCGGTTGTGATTTGACTCAGCTGCTTCGTCGTGAGCCCGATGTGGCGCTCGCTGCGGCCGAGCAGGCCCAGCAGCTAGGGCTTGAGCCGGATTCCGAAGAGCTACGCGATGCGCTGGCGTTTGTCGATGCCCAGCTGTTCGACGTGGTGATGGCCTGTCTGTCCAGCCATCAAAAAGATCGTCCCGAGCCGGCGGCGGTCGAGGCGGCGCTCTCGGCGTTTTGTGACCACTATGCGCAAAATGTCGGTCGTTCGCTCCGCGGCGAGCCGCTCACGCCGTGCCCCATGGATGCGTCTGGCCGCGCGGTTCGTCGCGCGCTGATGGTCGGCGCGACGGTCGTCTGTGGCGTGGTTTGGGCTGTGGTCGTGGTTTCGGCCGCGCTGCTGGCGTCGGGCGCTCGCGTGACGGCGACTTTGGGATTGCTCGTGTGGTCTGGGCCGCTACCGGGTATTATTGCCGCACTGGCGTTGGCGCTGCCAGGCATAGCCGGCGTTGCCGCGGGGGCACTTGCGCGCGATCGGCGCTCGGGGTTCCTGCAGGGTGTGCTTGCGCTTTCTGCCTGCGAGGTTCCGGTGCTGGTTGTGGCTGCATGTAGCGTATTTTCCCAACGCGCCGTGACGGGCGGCCTTGTTGCCGCTCTGGTTGCAACCTATACGCTTACGTGGTTTTTGCTTGCGATGGGCTTTGCCTTTGAACTTCCCGTTTCGGCACCGCGACGCACAAAAGCCCAGATGGCGACTCCGCTTGCCGGTGGAGCCGCAGCTGCCCGTACTTTTGGCGGACCTGTCGAAGTATCGTCCGATTCTATTTCTACGACCAAGGAGGCCTAGGTCATGGCATCTCAAGTTGAGCTCACCCCATGCGGGGCCATGTTTGACATCTTTAAGCGCGCGGCGCATCTGAGCCATATCGAGCTGTGCGGCTTGGTGCTTTCGTCCCGTCCGCTCGCCGACGGCCGCAGCCCGCAGAGCCGAGCCGCCGATCGCTCTTGGGTTTCCCGCTTTATCGTTCGCGCGCCGGTCGGCACGCTTCAGCAGCGCTACTTTGCCGAATACGGTACCTCGGCTGCGCGTATTATGTCGCAACTGGCCCTGCGCCAGCGCAATCCCATGGACTCCACGGCTGTGATCAATATGGTGTGCGGTCCTGCAGGTGAACCGATGGTACGCGCGCTCGAAGAGTGCCACCAGGACACGAATCTCTATCGCAACGCGCTCGATCGCCTGTCCCAGGCGGCGGAACTCATGCCCGCCGAGCGCGCCGAGGCCGTGCTGGTGCTGTTTGTCGCCGTCGGTTGTTCGGCGGATGTGCGGTCCTCGGTGAACTATGCCATCGACTACGCGCACGCGACCTGTGGCGGAGGCACATCCACGCCGCGTTCGCTTGGCATGTCGATGACCGCGGGCGAACGCGAACCCGCCCCGGCGCACCCCTTGGGCTTGCTGCGCGTACAAAACAGTTTTGTCGTGAGCGCCCCGCGCTGGATTCAGCCGAGTGAGCAGGGTGTTGAGATTGGCGCGCTGGCCACTGGTGAGGTCGATATTACCGACGTCGGCGACGATGTCTCGGCCCGCCATGCCCATATCTGGTGCGATGCTCAAAATATCTGGCACGTCGAGGACTTGTCGTCCACCAACGGAACCGTGGTGGTAAACGGGGCCACGCGCGTCTGCATTCAGGTCGAGCCCGGCCGTTCCGCCCAACTCAATCCCGGCGACGAGCTCAAGCTCGGCGAATCCACTACCTACGCCATTCTCTTCGGTGCCCTCTAGCCAGTCCTGCCAAATGGTCCCTCCGTCCCCAAGGGACCATTTGCTCCTGGCAGTCACCCGGGGTAAACCTTTACCGCCCACCTATATTTGTCGAAATATGGCTTGGCGGCGGGGTACAATAAGCCCGCATGCGGATTTCCGTTGCGGGCGCTTCCCATCGCCGGGGCGTGCCCGGGAGCATCCGGCATGCGGCCTTTGCGGCGCTCGGTCATGTGCAAGACGGGTAGCTGGGCCTGTGGAGCGCGTGCAGCCCTCCTCGCCTTGGCATGCCTTCTCTCCACGCCATGTGCCTGCTGCTCAGTCTGCCTGCCAGATGATTGGAAGCAACAGCGAAAATCCCATCACGCCAACATCCCGGCAATCGCCGGGGCCTGTATACCTATATGAGAGGAGAGGGGTATATGGCGCGTAAGTTTAAGTCTATGGACGGCAACGAGGCGGCCGCATATGTTTCGTATGCGTACACCGAGGTAGCGGGAATTTATCCCATTACGCCGTCCAGCCCGATGGCCGACCATGTCGACCAGTGGGCGGCCCAGGGTCGCAAGAACATCTTTGGCACCCCGGTCAAGGTCGTCGAGATGGAGTCCGAGGCAGGTGCAGCCGGTACCGTTCACGGTTCGCTGGTCGCCGGTGCTCTGACCACCACCTACACGGCTTCTCAGGGCCTGCTCCTGATGATCCCGAACATGTACAAGATCGCGGGCGAGCAGCTCCCGGGCGTCTTCCACGTCTCCGCGCGTTGCGTCGCTTCCCACGCCCTGAACATCTTCGGTGATCACTCCGACGTCATGGCCTGCCGTCAGACCGGTTTCGCCATGCTCGCCGAGGGCAACGTCCAGGAGGTCATGGACCTTTCGCCGGTGGCTCACCTTGCCGCCATCGAGGGCAAGACCCCGTTCCTTAACTTCTTCGATGGCTTCCGCACCAGCCACGAGATCCAGAAGGTCGCCATGTGGGACTACAAGGATCTGGCCGAGATGTGCGACATGGACGCCGTCCAGGCTTTCCGCGATCACGCGCTCAACCCTGAGCACCCGCATACCCGCGGCAGCCACGAGAACGGCGACATCTTCTTCCAGAACCGCGAGGCCTGCAACAAGGTCTACGACGAGCTCCCCGCCGTCGTCGAGGGCTACATGAAGAAGATCAACGAGAAGCTCGGCACCGATTACGGCCTGTTCAACTACTACGGCGCTCCCGATGCTGATCGCGTCGTCGTGTGCATGGGCTCCTTCTGCGACGTGCTCGAGGAAGTCATCGACTACCTCAACGCTCACGGCGAGAAGGTCGGCCTGGTCAAGGTCCGCCTGTTCCGTCCGTTCTCCATCAAGCACTTTGTCGACGTTCTCCCCGAGACCGTCAAAAAGATCGCCGTCATGGACCGCACCAAGGAGCCGGGTTCCATCGGCGAGCCGCTCTACCAGGACGTCGTCTCCGCTCTCTACGAGGCTGGCAAGACGGGCATCAAGGTCGTCGGCGGCCGTTACGGCCTGGGCAGCAAGGACACGCCTCCCGCGTCCGCGTTCGCTGTCTTCGAGGAGCTCAAGAAGGACGAGCCCAAGCGCGAGTTCACCATCGGCATCGTCGATGACGTGACCAACCTGAGCCTGCCCGAGGCCGAGGATGCGCCCAACACCGCAGCCCCTGGCACCATTGAGTGCAAGTTCTGGGGTCTGGGTGGCGACGGTACCGTCGGCGCCAACAAGAACTCGATCAAGATTATCGGCGATCACACTGACAAGTACGTCCAGGCCTACTTCCAGTACGACTCCAAGAAGACCGGCGGCGTCACCGTTTCGCACCTGCGCTTTGGTGATTCCCCGATCCGTTCGCCGTACTACGTGACCAAGGCCGACTTTGTCGCCTGTCATAACCCCAGCTACATCGTCAAGGGCTTCAAGATGGTCCGCGACGTCAAGCCGGGCGGCACCTTCCTGGTCAACTGCCAGTGGAGCGACGAGGAGTTCGCCGAGCACATGCCCGCCGTGGCCAAGCGCTACATCGCGAACAACAACGTCAACGTCTACCTGATCGACGCTATCGACCTGGCCGCCAAGGTCGGCATGGGCAAGCGCACCAACACGGTGCTCCAGTCCGCCTTCTTCGCGCTGGCCAAGGTCCTGCCCGCCGAGGACGCCCTGCAGTACATGAAGGACGCGGCTACCAAGTCCTACATGAAGAAAGGCCAGGCCATCGTCGACGCCAACCATAAGGCCATCGATGCCGGCGCTACCGCCTTCCGTAAGTTCGAGGTTCCGGCCGACTGGGCTACCGCCGAGGATGCCGCTCCCGTCGAGCTCTCCGAGGAGACCAAGTCCGCCATCGCCCAGCAGGTCAAGAACCTGCTCGAGCCCATCGATCGCATGGATGGCGACAGCCTGCCCGTTTCCGCCTTCGTCGGTTGCGCCGACGGCCAGTTTGAGCTGGGCGCCTCCGCATACGAGAAGCGCGGCGTCGCCGTCGTCGTTCCTCACTGGGACGAGACCAAGTGCATCCAGTGCAACCAGTGCGCCTATGTGTGCCCGCATGCCACCATCCGTCCGTTCGCGATGACCGAGGACGAGGCTGCCGCCGCGCCCGAGGCTACCCGCACGCTCGACGCTATGGGCCCCAAGGCCAAGGGCATGAAGTTCACCATGGCCGTGTCCCCGCTCGACTGCATGGGCTGCACCAACTGCGTCAAGGTCTGCCCCAAGGGCGCCCTCGAGATGGTTCCCACCGAGCAGGAGATGGACCAGCAGCCCGTTTGGGACTACATGGTCGAGAACGTCTCCGAGAAGAAGGAGCTCATCGCGGCCAACGTCAAGGGCAGCCAGTTTAAGCAGCCCTACCTGGAGTTCTCCGGCTCCTGCGCCGGCTGCGCCGAGACCGCCTATGCACGCCTGGTGACCCAGGTCGCCGGCGACCGCATGTTCATCTCCAACGCCACCGGCTGCTCCTCCATTTGGGGCAACCCCGCTGCCACCGCTCCTTACTGCAAGGACAAGGACGGTCACGGCCCGGCGTGGAACAACTCCCTGTTCGAGGACAATGCCGAGCACGGTCTGGGCATGGCCGTTGGCTATGAGGCCGTTCAGCACAAGCTGATCGCCGCTACCCAGGACATCATCGCTGCCGATGGTCCGTCCGATGAGCTCAAGGCTGCCGGCCAGGCTTGGATCGACTCCGTCAACGACGCCGAGGCCTCCAAGACCGCTGCCGCTGCCTACGTTGCCGAGCTCGAGAAGTGCGGCTGCGACGCTTCCAAGGCGATCCTCGCCGACAAGGCTTACCTCACCAAGAAGTCCTTCTGGATCTTCGGCGGCGACGGTTGGGCCTACGACATCGGCTTCGGTGGCCTGGACCACGTCCTGGCTTCCGGCCACAACGTCAACGTCTTCGTCTTCGACACCGAGGTTTACTCCAACACCGGCGGTCAGGCCTCCAAGGCCTCGAACCTGGGCCAGGTCGCTCAGTTCGCCGCTGCCGGTAAGGTGACCAAGAAGAAGTCTCTGGCCGAGATTGCCATGAGCTACGGCTACGTCTACGTGGCGCAGGTCGCCATGGGCGCCAACCCGGCTCAGACCCTCAAGGCCATCCACGAGGCCGAGGCCTACGACGGCCCGTCCCTCATCATCGGCTACAGCCCCTGCGAGATGCACTCCATCAAGAAGGGCGGCATGCAGAACTGCCAGGCCGAGATGAAGAAGGCTGTCGAGTGCGGTTATTGGAACCTCTTCCGCTTCAACCCCGAGGCTGCTGCCGGCAAGAAGTTCTCGCTCGATTCCAAGGAGCCCGCGGGCGGTTATCAGGAGTTCCTGATGAACGAGGCCCGTTACGCTTCGTTGACGCGTTCCTTCCCCGAGCGCGCCGAGGAGCTCTTCAAGGAGAACGAGCAGGCCGCTATGGACCGCTACGCTCACCTGCTGAAGCTCAAGACGGTGTACAACGAGGCCTAAGTCTCCCACCGCAGGATCTGAGGGCTGACCTTCGCGGACGTCCTCGGACATGAAAGAACCCCCGCTGCGCACTACGTGCGGCGGGGGTTCTTTCGTCCTGCGGAGTGTCCGCGAAGGTCAGCCCTCAGATCCTGCTACGACTACGTCCTCGGATTGTGTGGGCGGATGAAGGACGTAGTTGGCTGGGTATTCCGTCCCCTTCGCTGTTTCGCGGCTTTGCCGCGAAACCTCGCGCCACTTTGGGGATGGATGGAGGATTTGGCTGTTGTCGCCTTCTATCCCCGTGCTTTGCGGGCTGGGTGCCCTTTCGGAGCCCCTCTATATTCCTATTGCTGGATGAAAAGCCCCTTGTTTTTGCAGGGATGCATACTCGTCCTATAAGTGCATAGAATCTCGTATAGTGCGAGTAAGATTTAGCGCTTTCTGTTTGGTGTTTAGCAAAGATATAGTTTGCATAATCCAGTCTAATTCTTGCTCCATTAAAATAAAGTCGCACGTAAATGGCGTAAACATATCTGAGCTGGGGTTCTGTACGCTGAGCGGATAAAAACGACCGTTCACCGTTCAACTATTTTCAAAATGAATAAAATGAGCGATAAAGAGAATATAAACCTTAATAAACTCGTGTATCGCACGGACACGGGTTATTAATGGGTTGTAGGCCTTTTACAGAAAGGATTCCAGCAATGTCTAAGCCTCTTGGCAAGCCCGATCGTATTGTCGTCGCCCTTGGCGGCAACGCCCTCGGCAACAACCCCGTTGAGCAGATCGAGGCCGTGAGCAACACCGCTCACGCTCTTCTCGGCCTGATCGAGCAGGGTAACGAGATCATCATCACCCACGGCAACGGCCCGCAGGTCGGCATGATCCAGAACGCCTTCGCCGCTGCCCACGACGCCATCGGCACCCCCGAGATGCCGCTGCCCGAGTGCGGCGCCATGTCCCAGGGCTACATTGGTTATCACCTGCAGCAGGGCATCGGCCGCGAGATGCACAAGCGCTATAAGCGTTGGCACGCCGCCACCGTCGTCACCCAGATCGAGTGCGACCCGGATGATCCCGCGTTCAAGAACCCGACTAAGCCGATCGGCCCCTTCTATACCGAGGAGCAGGCCAAGGAGTTCATGGCCGAGGATCCCTCCAAGGTCTTCGTCGAGGATTCCGGCCGCGGCTGGCGTCGCGTCGTCGCTTCCCCCGATCCCAAGAAGATCGTCGAGGCTGACTCCATCCTCAACCTGCTCGACAACGAGTTCATCGTCATCGCCTGCGGTGGCGGCGGCATCCCCGTCGTCCGCGACTACGAGAACAAGGGCTGCTACAAGGGCGTTCCCGCCGTCATCGACAAGGACCTGGGCGGCGAGCTGCTGGCCGAGGACTGCGATGCTGACGTTCTGTTCCTGCTGACCGCCGTTGAGCATGTCGCCATCAACTTTGGCAAGCCCAACCAGGAGGAACTCGAGGAGCTCACCGCCGACGAGGCCGAGCGCCTGGCCGACGAGGGTCAGTTCGGCAAGGGTTCCATGGAGCCCAAGGTCCGCGCTGCCATCAAGTTCGCCCGTTCCCGCAAGGGCCGCACCTGCATCATCGGTGCTCTGGACAAGGCCGCCGAGACCATGGCCGGCCTCTCCGGTACCCGCATCCACGAGTAGTCTCTACTCTGTTGCATCTCTCGTGGGCGCCAGGCAAAGCGCCCACAAACTAGCCTCTCTTCATGAGCCCCGCAGTCCGCTCCGACTGCGGGGCTTTTGTTTCAACCCGGCACTTAGGGACGTTCCTTTCCTGCCGGCAGCATGGGACAGTCCTTAAAGGCTGTCCCCGACGACCACTCATTTAAGTCTGTCCCCAATGATTAGTAGTAGGCCCACATGGCTTCGATTTCATTGAGGACTTCTACGACGCCCCAGCGGCGGGCGCTGCGGCTTTGCGAGTTGGGGTCGTAGACTCCCACTTGATCGGCATCGTCGATGCCCCAGAGCACGATATAGTGTCCAACGCTGGTAAAGGTGCCGGGACGAACCGATGCGATGATGGGCGCGCCCGAGCGCAGCGCCTGGGTGATGGAGCTGCGATCGATATGGAGCTCAGTTCCGTTAAGTCCCAACTGCCACGCGCCGCTCGTCATAAACGACCATTCGGTTGCACCGGTGGGGGCGTAATTGCCCGCCTCGGAAAGCGCGCACATATCGACGGGGGTCATATCGGTGCGTCCCGTCTTAAAGATGTAGACCATGGTGAGGCACGTAGGCCCGCAGGCATTTTGGCGGATGGTGCCGCCGGCGTAAGGCAGCTCCGACCACGCAGGGTCGATCTGATAGATATGGGGCATCGTGCCGGCTTGCCATTGCGAGCGTGGGGTCGAAAAGGCGAAAGAATAACCGGGTGCGACGGGGGCCTTGAGCAGCTTGTCCTCGGCGGTGGGCTCGAGACCGGCCGAGCCGTGGGAGATACAGGAGCTCATAAGCACAAAGACCAGACAGGTGAGGATAGAGCACAGTGCGAGGCGAAGTCGACGAGCTGACAGGGCGGGGGCATTCATGTACGATGTCGAGCGGTAAGGCTTGCCGTCGCGTCCGCCTTGGGGATGCGAAAAGAAGCGGTTGATATGGATGCCGGGCTGACGTGCGCCGTTGCGGCGCAGTTGCGGAACCTCGGCCTGACGCTGTCGAGTGCGCGCGCCCAAGCGGCTATCTTGCTGCGCGCTTGTGGCCGTACTCGGACGGCCGCTCTGCCGTGCTCTGCTTGTCTGCTGCCGAGACGAAGGTCTGGGTTGCTCTTGAGGGCGTTGCGGATTGCTGCTCGTGGCCCTTCTGGGCGTCGGCGTGGTACGGCCAGCAAGGCGAACACTTTGTCGCCGTTGATCACCGTCGTTGTATCCGTATGCCATTCGTACCGCCTTGTCTCATGTATAACCTGTCTATCCTACAAAAAAGATGTGCAACAAAGGGGTCTGCGCGTCAAAAGCTCGGTAAACGGTACGAAAGGCGCAAAACACACGGCCTCAAAAACATCTCTATATGCGTCCGATGAGCGTACGCCCGTCGGGCGGGCGGCAACAATGGGCTGCAAACTGTGCCGTTCGTCCCAAAAATGGCGCCGCTCGTTTTGCAGTTCTGCCATCGGTCGAGCTACAAGCGGAGCTGCTGTGCCAAGGCCGTATCTTAAAGCCACGGAATAAAAGCGCGCGGCAAAACGGACCGCGCAAGGGGTGACGCCAAGGGCGTCAAAAAGGAAAGGAGGGGAACAATGGCGGACAAGAACGCAGAAGTTGCAGTCGAGGATAACGGCGGCATGAAGAAAACGCTTTCGCTCTGGAACTTCTTCACCATCGGTTTCGGTGCCATCATCGGTACCGGTTGGGTTCTGCAGGTCGGCGACTGGATGGTCGTGGGCGGCGGTCCCGTTCCCGCTATGATCGCATTCCTCTTGGGTGCAATCTTCCTCGTGCCCGTCGGAGCTGTTTTCGGTGAGCTCACGGCTGCTATCCCCATCTCGGGTGGCATTGTCGAGTATGTCGATCGTAGCTTTGGCCGTACGCTGAGCTACATCACCGGTTGGCTCCTGGCCCTGGGCAACGGCATCCTGTGCCCGTGGGAGGCCATCGCCATTTCGACCCTCGTGTCCGAGATGTTCGGCAGCCTGCCCGGCCTTGAGTGGCTGCGCGCCGTCAAGCTCTACACCATCCTGGGCGCCGATGTTTACCTGTTCCCGACGCTGATTGCGCTCGGCTTTGCAGTCTACGTCATCTTCCTCAACTTCCGCGGTGCCAGCTCGGCCGCCAAGCTCCAGGCCTTCCTGACCAAGGCCCTGCTCTGCGGCATGCTGCTCGCCATGGGCGTCTCGCTGTTCACCGGCTCGCCGGACAATGCCATGCCTGTGTTCTCCCAGGTTGCCGGCGCTGGCGGCGGCAAGGCCGCTACCGAGAGCACCAGCCTGTTCGCCGGCATCGTGTCGGTCCTGGTTCTGACTCCGTTCTTCTACGCCGGTTTCGACACCATTCCTCAGCAGGCTGAGGAAGCAGCCGAGGGCCTCAACTGGAACAAGTTCGGCAAGATCATCTCCCTGGCCCTGCTGGCCGCCGGCGGCTTCTACATGGTCTGCATCTACTCGTTCGGCACCATCCTCGACTGGCATGAGTTTGTTAAGAGCCCGGTTCCCGCGCTTGCCTGCCTCAAGGGTATCAACATGCTCCTGTACCTGGCCATGCTCGTCATCGCCACGCTTGGACCCATGGGCCCGATGAACTCCTTCTACGGCGCCACGAGCCGCATCATGCTCGCCATGGGCCGCAAGGGCCAACTGCCCGAGAAGTTCGCCGAGGTCGACCCCAAGTCCGGCGCTCCCAAGCTCGCCTGCGTCGTTCTGGGCGTTATCACCGTCATCGGTCCGTTCCTGGGCAAGAACATGCTCATCCCTCTGACCAACGTGTCGGCTCTCGCCTTCATCTTCTCCTGCGGTATGGTCGCCCTCGCCTGCCTGCGCATGCGCTTCACCGAGCCCGACCTGCCTCGTCCCTACGAGGTGCCCGGCGGCAAGTTTGGCATCGGCCTCGCTATCGCTGCCTGCGCCATCATCATCGGCCTGCTCGTGATTCCGTTCTCTCCCGCCTCTCTCAACATGGTGGAGTGGAGCATCGTGATCGGCTGGTTGGCTATTGGCCTGGCCCTCATGGCTTTCACCAATTCTCGCAAAAAGTAACGCCTAGCCGGGGCGGATCGGGTGCGCGGTGCCCTCTCTCCCGCGCACCGAACCCGGCATCACTTGGGTAGCTTTGTGAGGCCGCGACCCAACACGGCCTCGCCCACATATATGGATCCATAAGGAGGAACCATGTCCACTAAGTATGCAATCGTTGGCGGTAAGCTCATCGACGGTACCGGCGCCGAGCCGGTCGAGAACTCCCTCGTTCTCGTCGACGACAACGGCAAGATCGAGTACGCCGGTGTTATGCAGGACCTTCCCGAGGGCGTTGAGGTTATCGACGCCGCCGGCAAGACCGTCCTTCCCGGCCTGATCGACACCCACCTGCACTTCTCGGGCAACCTAACCGACGATGACACCGATTGGGTCATGCAACCGCTCCTCGAGAAGCAGGCCGTCGCCGTCAAGCAGGCCTACGACTGCCTCACCCACGGCCTCACCACCGTCTGCGAGATCGGCCGCTTTGGTATCCAGATTCGCGACTGCATCGACAAGGGCGTCTTTAAGGGCCCGCGCGTTCTGGCCACCGGTCTGGGCTTCTGCCGTGTTGCCGGTCACGGTGACTCCCACCACTGCACCCAGGAGCTCAACAAGGAATCCCACCCCTGGGGCGACCAGGTCGATGGCCCTTGGGATCTGCGCAAGGCCGTTCGTCGTCGCCTGCGCGAGAACCCCGATGCCATCAAGATCTGGGCTACCGGTGGCGGCATCTGGCGCTGGGACTCCGGTCGCGACCAGCACTATTGTTCCGAGGAGATCCAGGCCGTGGTCGAAGAGGCAAAGATGGTCGGTATCCCCGTGTGGAGCCACTGCTACAACAACCACGCCGCTGCCTACGATTCCGTCCGCTTTGGCTGCGAGCAGCTGATTCACGGCTTCGATATCGATGAGCGCACCATGGACCTCATGGCCGAGCAGGGCACCTTCTTCACCCCGACGATCGCCTTCCTGCCCACCTGGTACGCCACCTATCCGCCCGTCTACGTCCCCGAGCTGCACGACAAGTACGAGGGCACCCTGGTCGAGAAGGAGCTGCAGCGCAACTACGACTGCCTGCGCGAGGCCAAGAAGCGTGGCGTCGTCATGACGATCGGCTCCGACTCCTTCTCCTTCGTTACCCCGTACGGCACCTGCTCCATCGAGGAGATGTACGAGTTCGTCGACAAGATCGGCTTCACCCCGGTCGAGACCATCACCTGCGCCACCCTCAACGGCGCCAAGATGTGCCACATCGAGGACGAGACCGGTTCCATCGAGGCCGGCAAGTGCGCCGACCTGCTGGTCGTCAACGGTGACGTCGCCGCCGACATCCATGTGCTCAACACCGACAACATGGACGTCATCATGAAGGACGGTTGGATCGTCGAGGCTGGCACCTTTGGCGAGGCCAACAAATACAGCGCCTAAGATACCGTTTGTCGATGACTGGGTGTAAAACACAGTTTTTGATTGCATAATGCAATGGAGAGGGTCGCTTGCGGCCCTCTTTATTGCTATGGGTGCGGTAGACAAAAGGGGATGACGGTGGATTTAAACAGGTTGATTCTGGGCAAGAGCTACAACTCTACCAAGGTCTTTCGCACGGCCCAGCATGTGGTCCAGGCCATCCTGCTCGGTGTTGTCGTTCCGGCGCTTATCCTGCTGCTTATCTGGGATTTAACCGATAATCCCAATCCCGTTCCGGGCGTTGTCGTTATTGCCGGCTTGGTCATGCTGTGCTTCTTTTTCTCATATGTCTTTGTGGTCCCCGACGACCTCACATCGAGCGCAACCGACCGTACGCTCGCCATCGCATCAAAAATATTCGCCTACACGTCGCGCGGCCTTACGCCCGAAGCGGCCCTGGGTGCCTCTAAAATTATCCTATCCGAGACCATCGCCTCCGCCATCTGCTTTACCGATGGCAAACAGGTGTTGGCAAGTTGGGGCGAGGACTCGGCAAAGTGCCCTGCCGGCACCCCGGTAGTGCTCAAGACCACGCTCAACGTGATTGAGACGGGTGAGCAGAGCGTGTTTTCGCGTGACACCTCCAATGAGACGGGTGGCTATTTTCCCCGCCTGCGCGCCGGCATTGTCGCGCCGCTTACCGTGCGCGGGCATTGTGTGGGCACACTCGAGCTGTATTACCCCCGCCTGAGCAGCATCGATATGCGCCAGACGGCCCTTGCTTCGGGTTTTGCCGATCTCATTTCCACGCAGCTCGCCAGCTTTGAGCTCGAGCGCCAGGACGAGCTCACAGCTCGCGTTGAGCTACGCGCCCTGCAGTCGCAGGTCGACCCGCATTTTCTATTCAATACCATTAGCACGATTGTGTCGCTCGTTCGAACCGAGCCCGACAAGGCGCGATCGCTGCTGATCGACTTTTCCAACTACTATCGTCAGACGCTTTCTGATTCCGATACGCTCACCACGCTCGAGCACGAGGTGGAACAGGGCACCCGTTATATCAATCTTATGCAGGCCCGGTATGGCGACGGCCGTCTGCGCGTTTCGGTCGACATCGACTTTGAGGTGCGCGACAGCCTGGTGCCGCCGTTTATCTTGCAGCCGCTGCTCGAAAACTGCATCAAGCATGCGCAGCGCGAGACCGAGCCGCTTTCTATTCGTGTTAGGGCTTTTGAGACCGATGACGGCTTGGAGATCATCGTCGAAGATGACGGCATCGGTATGAGCGAAGAAGTCTGCGCGCATCTGTTTGAGCAGCATCGCCGAGAGGGGCCCGAGAGCATTACCGCCGACGGCTCCATCAAGCGAGGTTGCGGCTTGGCGCTCTTCAACGTGCTTCAGCGCATCCATTTCTTTTACGGAGAAGATTCTGGCATGCGCGTGAAGTCCCAGGAGGGCGTGGGAACGCAGGTCATCGTTGAGTTGAACGGCGAGCCGCATGAGCCGGCGCCGCTAACGGTGTAGTACGCGGTTGGATTGAGAGAAAAGAGGGGAAGCGCATATGTCCGAAGGCTGGAACATCTTGGTGGTTGATGACGAGCCTCCCATTAGGGCTGAACTACGCTATCTGTTGGAAAAGGATACGCGTGTGGGTCAGATTGCCGAGGCGGGCAATGTCACCGAAGCCGTGGAGTCGATTCTGTCGAACAAGCCCGACGTGCTGTTTTTAGACATTACCATGCCCGGTCGCTCGGGAATTGAGCTTGCCGAGACGCTGCAGAACCTAAAGACGCCGCCAGTCGTGGTGTTTGTGACGGCATTTGCCGAGTATGCGGCTGATGCCTATAACCTCGATGCTGTCGATTACATCGTCAAACCGGTCGAGGATGCCCGCTTGTCAAAGGCACTCGACAAGATCGAGACCGCCCTGGGCGCTCGCCGTGTCGTCCATGCTCCGCGCCAGCCTTTGCGCCTGACGGTGGATCGTGGGGGCAAAAGGGTGTTCATTCCCGTGGCGGATGTCTGCTACTTTGAGGCGCGCGCCGATTTTTGCAACGCCGTCTGCGCTGAGGGAACATACCTGATCAATGAGTCGATTTCCTCGCTCGAGCGGCGCCTGGCCTCCGAGGGCTTTATCCGTGTCCACCGCAGTTATCTGGTCAATTTGGAAGACGTGCATAATGTCGAGATCGGTTCCACGGGTCTTATGGAGCTCAGGCTCGATCGCGTAACCTCGACGGTGCCTGTGTCCCGTCGTCGCGCTGCCGAGGTCAAGGCGCACTTGGGACTTGCGTAGGCAGTCTGCATATCATCGTTTACCGCCGCAGGTTTGGCATGACCGTGCGGTGGGCATAATGGGTGACATCGAATGAAATCGAAAGGATCATTATGCCCGCGCTCATTACGCATCATCTGTTTGGCGAGGAAAGCATCGACCGTCTTCCGCAGGGCGTTATTACGTCCGACGAGGAGCGCATCGCCTTTATCCTGGGAAACCAAGGTCCCGACCCGTTTTTCTTCCACATGCTCACGCCGCGCGTTTCCGACTGCACGTCGCTTGCTCGGGTCATGCACCGCTCGCGCATGTCGCGCCAGTTCTCGTGCCTGCGCGACGGCGTGTCGCACCTGCAGCCGCGCGACGCCAATCTGGGCCGCGCCTTTGCGCTGGGCCTGCTGTCTCACTATGTACTCGACCGCAATGCCCACCCCTTTGTCTACGAGCAGCAGTTTGGCATTGTAGATTCCGATCCCGAGCTCGAGGCTTCGGGCAGTCAAGTTCATGCCGTGCTCGAAAGCGACTTGGACGTGCTGATGCTGCAGCTCAAGCGCGATGGGGCAACGGTCGAGGATTATCCGCCGGCGGGCGAGATCGTCACTACCGACCGCATCAATCGCGTTGCCGGCGTGCTGATGAGCTACGTCGCCGGGCGCGTGTACGGTATCGACATCCCGGCGGGGGAGTACGCCGGCGCCGTCTCGGACATGCAGATGCTCTATCGCACCATTGAGCCGGCCGGCTCGGTAAAGACGCGCGCGATTGCCCTGGTTGAGGGCTTGGTGCATGACTACTCGCTGCTCGACGGCCTTGCCCATCGCGTGACGACGGAGCTGCCCGAGCGCACCGGTAACCTGGGCCACCTGACATGGAAGAACCCCTTTACCGATGAGGTCTCGACCGAGAGCTTCCCCGAGGTCTTTGAGCGCGCGCTGACCGATTACGAGCTCACCGTTGCCCGCTTTATCGAGACCGGTGACATGGATGCCGTGACCGGCCATATCAACTATAGCGGCCGCGTACTCGAAGCCGATGAGGAGTTCGACCGCGAGGAATAACGAACCGTCTCGCCCACGCTCTCCAATAAGTTGCGGTGGAATATGGATTAAATAGGCGCCTTTAGTGGTCCAACAGTCCGTATTTCACCGCAACTGCGTTGGGGATGCGGGTTTGCCTCACCGCCCCGTATGGCCGCGTGCCCCTTTGCCGAATCCTTACCGGCGGTTCTGGACAATTGGGGTACGATGAGCTAACTGCATATCGGGCGAATACGAAGGGTCCCTGTCCATGAAATACACCAAGCTCGAGCGTAACTGGGTTATGTATGATGTGGGCAATTCGGCCCTCGTGCTGCTCAATACCTCGGTGGTGCCCATTTACTTTAACGCCATCAATACCGGCGCTTCCTCGGCCGACCTGGTGGTCGCCTGGGGCAATGCGCAGACGATTGCCTCGCTGGTCATCGCCATGCTCATGCCCATTCTGGGCGCGCTTGCCGACTACGCCGGCAACAAGATCAAGTTCTTCTTGGGCTTCTTCCTCACGGGCCTGGTGCTTTGCCTGGCGCAGGCTATCCCAATGTCCGCCATGGCATTTTTGACCGTGTACGTGCTGTGCACCATCGGCCTTAACTCTTCTATGACGTTCTACGACGCCATGCTGCCCGACATTACCACCGACGAGCGCATGGACGCCGTGTCCAGCTCGGGTTATGCCTGGGGCTACATCGGTTCCACCGTGCCGTTCGTCATCTGCCTGGCGCTCATCATGGGTGGCCCCGCTCTTGGTGTCCCCACCATGCTGGCAACGCGTCTGTCGTTTATCATCACCGGTGCCTGGTGGCTCATCTTTACCCTGCCGCTCATTCGCACCTATAAGCAAAAGTACGGTCGCGAGCGCGGTCCCGAGGACACCATCGGCCACATCGTGGGCGGTGTGTTCTCCGAGGTCGGACACACCATGCGCGAGATCGCCCACAACAAGACCGTGCTGGTCTACATGATCGCGTTCTTCTTCTATATCGACGGTGTGCACACGGTCATTTCCATGGCAACCAGCTACGGATCGGCCTTGGGCATCGATTCGACCCAGTTGGTCCTGGCGCTGCTCGTCACGCAGTTCGTGGCCTTTCCGTCCGCCATCATCTACGGCAAGCTTGCCGGACGCGTGGGCACGCTCAACATGATCTTGGTGGCAGTCGCCGCCTATATGGGCATTGTGCTGTTCGCCGCGTTCTTCCTAAAGACCGCCTTTGAATTCTGGGTGCTTGCCATTATGGTCGGCCTGTTCCAGGGCGGCGTGCAGGCGCTCAGCCGTAGCTACTTTGGCCGCATTATCCCCAAGGAAAAGTCCAACGAGTACTACGGCTTCTTTGACATCTTCGGTCGTTATGCAAGCGTTATGGGCACCTTCCTGGTGTCGGTCGTCACCTCGCTGACCGGCAACCCGTCGCTGGGCGTCCTTTCCATTGGTGTGCTGCTGGTCGTTGGCTTTATGCTGCTGGTCCGCCTGTCCCGCATGACTCGGGCGGCAGAGCATGCCGCATAGGAGCGAGCGGCTATTGTGCCTGTCCACGGTACTCTTTTGGGGTTATCCGCAATAAACATTGCGACTTGCGAGCAATGATTTGCTCAAGTGGGTATGATGGAATCAGCTAGGTCGCGGGGCGTCGCCTGTGTTTGGCGGCGTCCCGTTTTTGTGTTGCAGGGAGGGTAAGGCATGAACGCCACAGTCGTGATTCCAACGTATTGGGCGGGCGATGACGCTTGCGCAAACGCCCCTGGCACCTATGACCATTCGACGCGACTCAACGCCGACAATCCCGAACTCGACCGCTGCCTGGCCTCGCTTGAGCAGGTACGTGACATCCCGCGCATCATCCTTTTGGTGGTCTGTCCCGTTTCTGCCACAGCCGATGTGTCGCTGCGCGTGCACGAGATTGTCGACGCGCATCCCACGCTCAAGGTCACCGTTGTCACCAACACCCAGGCCTCGCGCATCGCAGACCGGGTTGCTCAGATCGCGCCCAAGGGTTCGGGCGAGTGCGTGAGCCTGCGAGGCTACGGTGCCATCCGCAATATGGGGCTAGCCTGTGCCGCTGTGCTGGGGCATGACGCGGTTATCTTTTTGGATGACGATGAGACTGTCATCGACGCCGACTTTATGAAGCGCGCGACCTATGCGTTGGGGCAGCAGACACGTCAGGGCTTGCCGATCTTGGTCAAGAGCGGCTATTTCTACGATCGCGACGGCTCGCCGCTGGCTCCCACGGACAAGGCGGGCATCTGCCATCGTTGGTGGACCAAGCGCATCGAGTTCAACCGTTGGATGAAAAAGGCGCTCTCGGGCACCCGCATCTCGCGCTCCAACTACGCGTGCGGCGGCCTGATGGCCCTGCACGCCCGCGCCTTTACGCGTGTGGCCTTTGACCCGTTTATCACCCGCGGCGAGGACTTGGATTACCTCTTTAACATGCGCATGTTTGGCTACGACGTGTGGTTCGATAACGAGTGGACCGTGCGCCATCTGCCTCCGGAGTCCGAAAAGCGCTCACCGCGCTTTATGCAGGATGTATACCGTTGGTACTACGAACGGGCCAAGTTGACATTCGCCGCGCATCAAAAGGAGCTCATTCCCGTTACGGCGGCATCGCTCATGCCCTACCCGGGCCCGTGGATTTCGCGCGAGCTCGACGACCGCGTGCGCAAGACCGCTATGGTCCGCAGCGTGTTTACCCGCGAGCATGAGGGCTACCTGCGCATCTGGCGCCATGGTATCGGCGAGGCAAAGGCCTATGCGCGCCAAAACGCTGCAAGCTATCTGCGTTTCCAGAGCTTTTGGCCCAAGATCATGGACGGGCTTTGGCGTGACGCACAACTGATCAGTATCCTAGAGGGGGCCGAATGATCGACCGCCGCGCCCAGCGCGATAGTTCAATATCAATCTTTCGCATCATTGCCGTTGCCTGCGCCATTTGCGTGCTGGTGTACTTTATTTTTGCCTTGGTGACCGGTATCGAGCCGATCGCCACGGTGATTGCCTGCGCGCTGCTGTGCATCTTTCTGTGCATCTTTATCTTTTTGACGCTCAATCCCGATTCGGTGCGCTCCCAGTACACCGAGGAGACGCTCTCGGTGGCCTCGGCCATGCTCGAGGACATTAAGGGCGGTCTGACGCAGGAGTCGGCGCGTTTGGTGTGCCGGCGCATTTTGCCCGAGACGCGCGCCATGACGGTGGCCATCACCGACGAGGGCAACGTGCTTGCCTGCGCGGGAGAGTTTGAGGAAAAACTACTGCCAGATTCTCCCATCCACACGCTTGCCACACGCTACGTTATCGAACATGGCATCGTGCAGTCGTTCAACCGTATGGTGGATGTCGTGGGCTCGGACGGCTCGCACAACCAAGTTCCCGCCGGCATTATCGCCCCCATCAAGGTGGGCGATCGTACCGTCGGCACGCTCAAGTTCTACTACAAGACCCCGCGCGCCGTCGACCGTACCCAGTACGCGCTTGCCTCGGGCTTTGCCGAGATCTTGTCCACGCAGCTCGCCATCCACGAGCTCGAGGTGCAAAAGGAACTCACAGCGCGCGCCGAGGTGCGTGCGCTGCAGGCGCAGATTAACCCGCACTTCCTGTTCAACACGCTGAACACCATTGCATCGTTTACGCGCACCGACCCGCTGCGGGCCCGCGAACTGCTTCGTGAGTTCTCATCGTTCTATCGTGCCACGCTCGACAACTCGGGATCGCTCATTCCGGTCTCGCGCGAGGTCGCACAGACCAAGCGCTATCTTACCTTTGAGAAGGCCCGCTTTGGCGAGGACCGCGTGCTTGCGACGTTCGATGTGTCCGAGGACGTGGAAGATACGCTGGTGCCGGCGTTCGTGATCCAGCCGATTGTCGAGAACGCCGTACGTCATGGTATGGGCGATGACGACGCCCTGAGGATCGACGTGACCGTTCACCAAGACGGCGAGGATGCAATCTTGATTGCCGTGGCCGATAATGGCGTGGGCATGGATGAGGGTACCGCCGCCAGACTGTTTGACGAGCGCTCTGCCCGTCCCGACGCCAGCTCTCCCCAGGGTGGCGGCGCCGGTGTGGCCATGCACAATATTTCGGAGCGCATCCATCGCTTTTATGGGCCGCACTCCTATACGCGTGTCGAATCGGCGCCGGGCAAGGGCACCAAAGTGCTCCTTCATCTTGATTTGTCAGAGAGCATCTTTGACATTCAAGAGTAAAATAAAAGGCTACGGGCTCAACGTCATGCGACGGATGCCCGGCGTAGTTAGTTGACGAAAGGTTTTATCCCTATGCTGCGTGCGATGATTGTGGATGATGAGGCGCCGGCTCGCTCGGAGCTTCGCTTCCTGCTCGAGCAAACGGGCAAGATCGGCACGATCACGGAGGCGTCGAGCGTCCGCTCCGCCATCGAGATGCTTATGGAAAGTCGCGTGGATGTCGTGTTTCTCGATATCTCGATGCCCGGTGCCTCGGGCCTGCAACTTGCCGAGGCGCTGCATAAGCTCAAAAATCCGCCGGCGATCGTGTTTGTGACTGCGTATAGTGACCATGCGGTCGAGGCATTCGACGTGGATGCCGTCGATTATCTGATGAAGCCGGTCGAAGAAGCTCGCTTGGATCGCGCGATCGAGAAGGTCATGCAACGCGCCAAGCCGGTTACGGACAGCAAGGTGACCATCGAGCGTATCCCGGTGGAAAAGGGCGGCCGCAAGGTGCTCAT
Source organism: uncultured Collinsella sp. (assembly GCA_902478965.1). GTDB lineage: Bacteria > Actinomycetota > Coriobacteriia > Coriobacteriales > Coriobacteriaceae > Collinsella. The sequence continues at coordinate 35,996 of CABSMQ010000012.1, forward strand.
TCCCGTGGACGACATTCGCTTTATCATGGCTAAGGACGATTACTCCTGCATCTATACCGTCGATGATCGCTTTTTGTCGACGACCTCGCTGGCGCAGTTTGAGGCCAAGCTCTGCGACTTTGGCTTCTTCCGTGTTCACCGTCGCTATATCGTCAACTTGGCGTGCGTCACGGACGTCGAGACGGTGCCCTCGGGTGCCATCCAGCTGGGCATTACGGGCGTCGACGAACGCGTGCCGGTTTCGCGCCGCCGCGTCGTGCCGCTCAAGAAGGCTCTGAGTCTCTAGCACACTGGCCCCGCAGCCCTGTAGACCCATCGTCTGCGGAGCCGTGGGGCTTTTTTGTATGTATCTGCCGAATCGTTTTTTGCGGAAGGATCCCATGAACAGCGCAAGCGCCAAGCGCATCGACATCATCTCGGACACCCACGGCTATTTATCGCCTGCGCTCTTGGATGAGCTTGAGGGCGCAGATCTGATTATCCACGCCGGCGACCTCACGTCAGAGATGGACTACGAGCACCTATGCACCATCGCCCCCGTGCGGGCCGTACTGGGCAACAACGATTACTACCGCGACTACGGCCCCGATGTAGACCGTCTTGCGCTTTTTACCTACGAAGGCCTCAAATTCGCCGTAGCCCACTACCGCGAAGACCTTCCGGTGGGATCCGTAGACGTAGCCATCAACGGCCACACCCACGTAACCAAAGAAGCCCAAGTGGGCCGTTGCTTAGTCCTCAACCCGGGCAGCGCCAGCTACCCCAGAGGCACCCGAGGCCCCACCATGGCCAGAATGCTAGTAAAAGACGGCAAGATCATAAGTACCAAGTTTATTGACCTAGACTAACCGCAACAAAAACGGGGGATGCACAATGCATCCCCCGTTTTTCTTTGAGCCAAAGGCCGAAGTTCAACAAGATCCATCAGACCAACCCCGCCGAGGAGCACGCGGGCTAGCCGCGCAGCGGCGCACGCCCGCAAAACTGGTTGAATAATGTGACGGCAGGGAGGGTCTCCGGGGCTGAGGGCGGGGGTTAAGTTTGTCGCGAG
>CABSMQ010000013.1:0-36896 GCA_902478965.1 uncultured Collinsella sp.
TGCCTGTCTCGTGGGCTCGGAGATGTGTATAAGAGACAGGCCGGTAACGGCAGAGCGGTCGCCGCCGGCCTCGCGGACCACGGGGGCGGACTCGCCGGTGATGGCGGACTCGTCAACGGAAGCAGCGCCCTCGATGACGTCGCCGTCGCCGGGAATCTGCTCGCCGGCGCGTACGATCACCAGGTCGCCGCGCGTGAGCTCGGTGCCGGGAACGACGGTGAAGTGCTCCTTGTCCTCAACGGACTCGATGCGATGGGCCTCGACATCCTTTTTGGCCGCACGCAGGGAATCGGCCTGGGCCTTACCGCGGCCCTCGGCAAGCACCTCGGCGAAGTTCGAGAACAGGTCGGTAAGCCACAGGATGACCGCGATGGCGACCAGATAGTAGGTGGGCACACCCGCGTCCTGCACACCGAAAATGGAAGCGACGGCCAGGACGGAGGTCATGACGGCGGAAAGCCACACCAGGAACATGACCGGGTTTTGAATCTGGACGCGAGGATCCAGCTTGGCAAACGAGTCGCGGACCGCGCGGCCCATCATGTCTTTTTGCATAGTCATAAATCTGCGCCCTCCTTTACGCAATCATCTGGAAGAACTCGGCAACGGGGCCAAGCGCCAGGGCCGGGAAGAAGCTCAGGGCACCGATCAGCAGAACGATGAACACGAGCAGGAATACGAACATGCCGTTAGTGGTAGACAGGGTACCGGCGCTCTCGGCGACCTTGCCCTTCTTGGCCAGCGAGCCGGCGATAGCCAGCGTACCGATGATAGGCATGAAGCGGGCGAACAGCATCTCGAGGCCGAGCATGACGTTGATCCAGGGAATGTTGCAGTTCATGCCTGCAAACGCCGAGCCGTTGTTGCCGCCGCATGAGGTGAAGGCATACAGCGCCTCGGAGAAGCCGTGCGCGCCACCATTGTTGAGCTGGTCGGCAAGACCGGGCACCATGCAGGCGATGGCCGAGCACACCAGAATGGCAAACGGAGTTGCCAAGCACAGGACAACTGCCCAGCGCATCTCGCCCGGCTCGATCTTCTTGCCCAGGAACTCAGGCGTGCGTCCGACCATGAGGCCGGCGATGAACACTGTGAGGATGGCGAAGCCGATCATGCCGTACAGGCCGCAGCCCACGCCGCCGAAGACGACCTCGCCCAGAGCAATCTGGAGCATCTGGACAAAACCGCCCAGCGGGGTGTAGGAGTCGTGCATGGAGTTAACCGAGCCGTTGGAAGCAGCCGTCGTGAAAGCGGACCAGGTAGAAGAGGAGGCGATACCGAAACGGCTCTCCTTGCCCTCCATGTTGCCGCCGGCCTGGCCGTCGGTCATCTCGATATTGACCGCTCCGCCATCGGCCAGCTGCGGGGTGCCCGCATGCTCGTTGACGGCGATGATGCCGGTGAAGATCACCAGCAGGATGAACATGGCGGCAAAGATGGCCTTGCCCTGCTTGGTGTTCTTGACGCCGATACCGAAGGCGAAGCAACAGGCGGCCGGGATCAGCAGCAGGCTGGTCATCTCGATGATGTTGGTGAAGGCACTGGGGTTCTCATACGGATGGGCGGAGTTCACGCCGAAGAAGCCGCCGCCGTTGGTGCCGGACTGCTTGATGGCGACCTGAGGAGCCGCGGGACCCTGGGGCAGGAACTGCTCGGTGACCACGCGCGCGCCCTCGACAACCTTGCCGTCGACCTTGACCGTGTCGCCCTCAATCTGGGCGCCGTCGATGACGCTCCAGCCGCCGTCTGCATTAGGCTGAACAGCGACGGGTTCTACGAGCTCAGCCTTCTGAGCCGGCTGGAAGTTGGAGATGACGCCACCGGCAGCCAGGCAGATGCCGAACACGAGGTTCAGCGGGATGAGCACATACAGGACGGTGCGGGTGAGGTCGACCCAGAAGGAACCCAGACCCTGCTCCTTGACCTGACGGAAGCCGCGGATCAGCGCGAACATGACCGCGATACCGGTGCCAGCGGAAACGAAGTTCTGCACAGTGAGACCCATGAACTGCACAAGGTAGGACAGGGTGGTCTCACCGGAGTAGGACTGCCAGTTGGTGTTGGTTATGAAGGAAGCAGCCGTATTGAACGACAGGTCCCATGACACACCCGGCAGGTGCTGGGGATTGCCTGGCAAGAAGGACTGAAGCGCCTGGAGTGCCACAAGAGTCACGAGGCCGATCCCCGAAAAGACCAGCACGCTCGCCAGATAGCGCCTACACCCCATCTGTTCTGCCGCGTCGATGCGAAGCAGACGATAGACGCCACGCTCCACAGGAGCAATCACAGGCGACAGGAACGTATGCTCACCATCCATGATATGGGCCATGAACCGACCGAGCGGAACGGCCAGGACGACGAGTACGGCAAAGTACAAGATGTACTGAATCGCAGCGTCCATAGTTTACGAATCACTCCTCATCAGAATGTAGATGTAATAGATAAGAAGTCCAATGCAGACGACTCCGATGATGGGAATGAGGATGTCCATTTACCGCCCCTTTCACACGCGGTCCGATGTCTCGGACGCCTGCCCTCGCAAGCGTCTGGGGACAGTAAACGCTTCTAGGGATTAAAGAGGCGTGAGGGCCGGGGCTCACGTCCTTAAGATGCCGTAAAGATGCAGGTAGAAAGCACTATTGCAGCTGCAGTGCGCCTATACTCGACCTCGCGAGTATACAGTGGTGTCTTCACCGCGTATGCACGCATGGACAACGCTTCAGAAAGGCTACGCTATGCAGCGCGACGCATCGGACACTCGCGTCAATCCAGACCTCATCCTCAAGGCAATTGAGAAAGACGAGGTCGCCGATGACACTCGAACCAGCCGGGGACACCTCAAAATTTTCTTTGGCTACGCTGCTGGCACAGGCAAAACCTATGCGATGCTTCAAGCCGCCCACGCCGCCAAGCGGCGAGGTGTCGACGTCGTCGCGGGATACATCGAGCCGCACGAACGTCCGGCAACTGCCCATCTTGCACAAGGGCTTGAGAACGTGCCCTGTAAACTCATCGAGCACAACGGCATTGCGCTCAGCGAGTTCGATCTAGATGCGGCTATCGAACGCGCCCCTCAGCTCATCCTTGTCGACGAGCTCGCCCATACGAATGCGCCGGGGTCTCGCCACGACAAGCGCTATCAAGACGTCGAGGAACTTCTACATGCGGGCATCGACGTCTATACGACCGTGAACGTTCAGCATATCGAGAGCCTAAACGACATGGTTGCATCCATCACCGGCGTTGTCGTGAGCGAACGAATCCCCGACCGTATCTTCGATGATGCCGACCAGGTCGAGCTCGTCGACATAGAGCCCGAAGACCTACTTGAGCGCCTTCGCGCCGGCCTCGTCTACCGTCCCGCACAAGCCGACCGAGCGCAACAGCATTTTTTTACCGTCGAGAACCTCACCGCACTCCGAGAAATCGCGCTGCGCCGCTGCGCCGATCGCACCGGTCACCTCACAGACGCCGCACGCGTGCTGGGAAACCGTGACTACTACACCAGGGAGCGTATCTTAGTCTGTGTCTCCCCGGCGCCGACCAATCCCCGCATCGTCCGTGCCGCCGCACGCATGGCGAAAGCGTTTCGCAGCGAGCTCGTCGCCCTGTTCGTAGAGAGCCCGCGCACGCAAGCCATGAGCGATGATGAGCGCACCAAGCTTGCAGCCAATATCGCCCTAGCCGAGCAGCTCGGAGCACATATGGAAACCGTCTATGGCGACGACATCGCGTTTCAGATCTCCGAGTTCGCGCGCCTGTCGGGTATTTCGAAGATCGTCATGGGGCGCACGGGCGAGCGCAGCAGCGTCCGTCAGGCCCTCTTCGGCCGCAAATCTCTCGTAGAACAGCTCATAACATTCGCCCCGAACCTCGACATTTACATCATTCCAGACCAGTCGACTCCGCCCTCCCGGTCCAAAGGACGCCGCCGTGCACTCGCCCTGCAGCCGCCCAGCAGCCGAAACGTGCTTCGCACGCTGGCCCTCTCTCTTGTCGCCACGGCGATCGGCACGGCTTTCCGCCATCTGGGATTTGCCGATTCCAGCATCATATCCCTCTATATCCTCACGGCCCTGCTGACCGCCGTCACCACGACGGGGCGTATCTGCACGATCGTATCGAGCGTGCTCTCTGTAGTGCTTTACAACTTCTGCTTCGTCACGCCTCTGTTTTCGCTCGCCAGCTACGACCGAAGCTATCTGGTCACGTTCGGCATCATGTTCGCTACCGCTATGGTCGCCGGCGAGTTAACTGCGCGCATCGCCGACAACGCCCGTACCTCCGCCGAGAACGCATTCAAAACGCGCGTACTCCTCGAAACGAACCAGCTCTTGCAGCAAGCCCATAGCGCGGAGGAGTGCGCCCGCGTCGCCATGAACCAACTCATCAAACTGCTAAAACTCGACGTGGTCTTCTACACCGCCGAACACGGCACGCTCGGCAAGGCGCTCTATGAGTCCGCTGACACCGAAAACCGATCCGCGTCGCTGCTCACCGACTACGAGCGCGCCGTTGCAACCTGGACCTACACCAACAACAAGCGCGCGGGCGCAAGCACGCGGACCCTGCCTGAGGCGCGCTGTCTCTACCTCGCGGTTCGCACCGGCGACAAGGTATTCGGTGTCATCGGCATCGCCCTGGAGAGGCGCGAGATCGAAGCCTTCGAGCATTCGATCGTCCTATCTATCGTAGGTGAATGCGCCTTGGCGCTCGAAAGCGACCGGGCGGCGCAAGAGCGCGAAGAGGCTGCGGTCTTAGCGAAAAACGAGCAGCTGCGCGCCAACCTTTTGCGCTCCATCGGCCACGATTTGAGGACGCCCCTCACGGCTATATCCGGATCTGCGGCAATCCTTCGGAAGAGAGACGAGAAGCTCAGCCTCGAACAACGCTGCGATCTTGCCGATGCCATCTACGACGATTCCCTCTGGCTTATCGATACCGTGGAGAACCTCCTCGCCATCACACGCGTCGAGGACGGCACCATTCGCCTCAACTTAACATCCGAGCTCATCGACGAGGTCATCGAGGCCGCCCTCAGCCATGTCGCCCAAGCATCGCATGGACGTACCGTCACCATCGACCACACTGACGACATCCTGCTGGTACGCATCGACGCCCATCTCATCATGCAGGTGCTTACGAATCTCATCATGAACGCCTTCAAATACACGCCCGAGGACTCGACTGTCACCATCAGCGCATGTCGCGAGGGTGCGTTCATCGTGGTGGACGTCGCAGACGATGGGCCGGGTGTGGCAGACTGCGACAAGCCTCATATCTTTGAGCGCTTCTTCACCTCAAGCAATACGCGGCCCGTGGATTCGCGTCGAAGCATCGGCCTTGGGCTGTCGCTCTGCCGCTCCATCGTGGAGGCGCATGGCGGCGTCATCGAAGTTCGCGACAACCACCCCCATGGGGCCGTCTTCCGTTTTACCCTGCCTGCCGAGGAGATCGAGATTCATGAATAATGCCGCTAAGCCACGCGTCCTCTTGGTCGAAGATGACCTGACCGTTCAAAACCTCGTTTCGACCGCGCTTGACCTTCACGGCTATGTCGTGAGCAAGGTTTGCAACGGCCAGGCCGCCATCATGGATGCGGTGTCGCACGGCCCCAGCCTCATCATGCTCGACCTCGGCCTTCCCGACATTGACGGTATCGAGGTCATCACGAAGATCCGAAGTTGGTCGGCAGTCCCCATTATCGTCATTTCGGCGCGCACCGAAGATTCCGACAAGATTGCAGCACTTGACGCAGGGGCAGACGACTACCTCACCAAGCCCTTTTCTGTGGATGAGTTGCTCGCGCGCGTCCGTGCGAATTTGAGGCGCTCCTCGATGGCGTCGAGCGAGTCGACAGAAGCGAGCACGTTCGACAACGGTCCGCTGCATATCGACTACGCCGCGGGATACGCTACGAAAGACGGACGCGAGCTCTCGCTCACCCCAACCGAGTACAAATTACTCGTCCTTCTGGCGAAAAACGTCGACAAGGTGCTCACCCACACCTTCATCACCCGCGAGATATGGGGCACGAGCTGGGACAGCGATCTGGCGAGCCTGCGCGTGTTCATGCGCACCCTGCGCAAGAAGATCGAGGCAGACCCCTCTCACCCCAAGATGATTCAGACGCACATGGGTGTCGGGTACCGCATGCAGCGTCTCTAGCCCGCCCAACAAAAAGTTGCGGTGGAATACGGAGTAGATAAGGCTTTTGACAGCCAAAACAGTCCGTATTTCACCGCAACTAATGGATGGGATATGTTAGAGACCCAAATAGGCAGTCATGCCTTCGACGGCAAGCTTGGCGCCGGCTACTGCATGGACCACAGTGAGCGGGCCGTTGACCACGTCGCCGGCGGCAAAGACGCCAGGCACGGTGGTCATGCCGTGCTCATCGACCGACAGCAGGCCGCGATGGTCAGTCTCCAGACCACCCGTCGTAAGCACAAGCTTGTCCTTGGGCACCTGCGAAGCCGCAATCACAACTGTGTCGGCAGACACATGGTCAAGCTCTTCCTCGTAGCCCACCACATTGTTGTCCTCGTCGAAGATAGCCGTCTCGAAGACCGGACCGTTATCGTCGATGGCATAGATCGCCTTGCCGCACACAATCTCGGCACCATCGAGCTCGGTCAGCTCTACCTCGTCATCGATGGCAGAGATATGGCGCGATCGGGCATACACGGTGACCTTGCGAGCGCCCGAGCGCAGGGCCGTGCGGGCAACGTCCATGGCCACATTGCCGGCACCGATGACCGCCACGTTCTGCCCGATCGCCACGCTCGAGGGATCGACCAGGTAATCGATACCAAACAGCACGTTGCCGCGCGACTCGCCGGGAATACCCAACTTGCGAGCTCGCCAGGTACCGGTACCGACAAAGACCGCATCGTAGCCGTCGCGCAGCAGGTCGTCGATATGCAGCGCGCCACCGATGGTGGTCGAGGGGCGCACGCGCACGCCAAGCGAGCACATCACGTGACGGTACTTTTGCACGAGCGCACGGGGCAGGCGGAACTCGGGGATACCGTATTCCAGCACACCGCCGATCTCGGGGCGCTGTTCAAATACCGTGACGGCACAGCCCAGCTGGGCCATCTTAATGGCCACGGTAATACCGGCGGGACCGGAACCGACCACGGCAACCTGTTTGCCACACGACGGCGCGGGCGTCCACTCCTTACGGTCCAAATACGCTGTCGAGATATAGTTCTCGATGCTCGAAAAATGCACGGGCGCGCCCTTGCGGCCCTGGATGCACGCGCCCTCGCACTGGCCCGAATGGTTGCAAACCATGGAGCAGACCGCGCTCATGGGATTGTTCTGGAACAGCAGCTCGCCCGCCTCTTCTAGACGACGCTGTTTGAACAGGTCGATGACCTGCGGAATAGGCGTCTGAACCGGGCAGCCCTTAATCTGACAGAACGCCCTTTTACAACCTAGGCAACGATTCGCCTCTTCGACAACGTGGATAGCCACGCAACTCCCCTTTTTAATGCAATCCAATGGGGGCGACGATAAAGACCCTTCACCGCCGCCCCCATACAGGTAATCTCAATCTGCCGACACGGCAAAAGCCAATGCTATAACTCGCGATGCGAAGCCCCGCAGCGAGCGGACATGTGCTCGAGTGTCGCCAGGCAGTCAGCCGCCGTCGACGGCACGCTGTTCTCGGCCACACAGGGAATCCCAGGGCAGGCGGCAGCCGCCCAGGCCACCACGGGCTCAAAGTCATATCGTCCCGTCTCGCCCACGCCGTGGCACACCAGGCGTGAACCCGTGCCGTCGCACCAACCGGCTTCGTCCTCGTTGTCGACGACCTCAAAATCCTTGGCATGCAGCACGCGGATCTTACTGCCGCATAAGTAGAGCATGCGCGCTGTGATTTCCTGCGCTTCGTCAACAACACTGGGATGCAGCAGCGATACCGGGTCATAGATCACGCCGAGCGACGGGCTCGAGACGCGCTCCAGCACCTCACGGCAGCGATCTGGCGTGTTGACCGTCTCGTTCCAACCGGGCTCAATTAGAACCTGACCGCCCACGGCCTCGGCCCGATCGCAGACGTGTGCGAGTCCGTCCATAAAAGCCTCGAGTGCCTCATCAGTCGTGCGGTCGTCAGCAACGCGGTTCTGCGCATTGGGGCGACCGGTCTCGGTACCCACCGGGCATCCGCCGAGCATCTGGGCAAAGTTCAAGCACGCCTCGTACTCGGCAAAGTTATCCATGAGCTGTTGGCGATCGGGCGTCGCCAAATTCTTATAGCAGCCGAGTACGGCGACCGAAACGCCCGCCTCGTCGAGCACCGCACGCAAATGATCGGCAAGCTCGCGGGTCAGGCCGCCTCGATCGATCCCCATCGATGCATAGAGCACCTTGCTTGGCAGCTGAATGCACGAAAAGCCCAGCTCTCCCGCCATGCGAATGCGTTCCTCGACGGTCCCCCGCGGAAGGTCGTGCAAACGTACACCCGGAGTAATAGCCCCCACGTTATTCACATCCCTTATGAGCGTTGATGCCCGGGGTGTATCCGCCAAACGGGTCCTCGATGGAGCACACGCCCGAGGGGGCGAGCGGATCGCGCTTACCGGCCAGCTTGTCGTGATGCATGGTCTCGATATAGGCAAGCACCAGCGGCGCCACACCCTTTGCATCATTTTTGACCACGGGCTCGCTCATGTAGTAATCAAACGTGCCCTCGCGGTGCGCGGTGTTTCCCAAGCCCGCAACCAGGCAGATGTTGTCGAGCGCCAGCTGCCCGTCATACTCGGACAGGCAGGTCTCGCAGATGCCGTCGAAGGCGCGACGGCCGTACTGGTAGTAACGCTCGCCCAGCACGCCCAGACGCACGCCCTTCATGATGGCGTTGGCAAAGATGGCGCTGCCCGACTCCTCCAGGTAGTTGGGGGCGATATTGGGCAGGTTGATGACCTGATGCCACATGCCGGTCTTCTCGTCCTGATACGGCAGCATGGCGTCGACCAGGTCGTGGAACATCTTGCGAATCTCGTCCTTCTCGGCTGACATCGAAGGCGGCATGAGCTCCCAGGTATCGATGAGTGCCATGGCAAACCAGCCCTCGGCGCGCAGCCAGAAGTTAGCCGAAAGGCCGGTGACCGGGTCGCACCAGAACTGTTTGCGGCTCGCGTCGTAAGCGTGATAGTACAGACCGTTGAGGGGGTTGCGCATCAGGTCATGCACGACCTGGAACATATGGAAGCTGTCCGAGCAGGCACGACGGTTGTGGAAGCTCAGCTCGTACTGCATGTAGAACGGCTGGGCCATATACATGCCATCGAGCCAGATCTGGTTGGGATAGACGGCCTTGTGCCAAAACACGCCTTCTTTGGTGCGCGGCTGGGTCTCGAGCTGGCGGTAGATGGTGTCCATGGCGGCACGGTACTTGGGCTTGCCCACCAGGTCATACAGCTTGTAGAGGGTCTTGCCCGCATTGACGTTATCGAGGTTGTAATCCTGCGGGTTGTAATGCTTGATGGTACCGTCGTCCTGGACAAAGAAATCGATGTAGTCATCGGCAAAGGTCAGGTAGCGCTGCTCACCCGTGATCTCGTACAGCTCGATGAGCGCCTTGATCATGCAGCCGTCGATATAGTTCCAGGTGTTCTCCTTGCCGGCGCGAATCTTTTCGATATTCCAAGCCGGCGCCTGCGGCGTAGAGGTTTCGATCAACTGCTCGATATAACGGTCCAGGATTTGATTGCAACCCATTGCTGTCCCCTCTGACGTTAATGATAGGTGAACGTTAACCCTAGTGTAACGCGAACGGGGAATATAGAGTGAACGTTAACCCTATATTCCCCGCGAACGGCAGACTTTTAACGGCAAACGGCGGCTAAGCCCGCGGCGATGCGATGCGCCAGGCGCTCATAGCCAGCCGGGCTGTAATGCAGACCGTCCGGCATATAGAGCTCGCGGTGCTCCGGCAAAAACGGGCTGATGCCGCTTTGCGCATACAAGTCAATCACCGGAACGGAGTAACGGTCACAGACCTCGAGCATCGCCTTTACGTAGGCGACCTGCGTCAACCCCAAATGGTTCGCCTCGTCGCTTGCAGGGATATCCTTCTCGTGCTTGCCGCTCGTCTTGCACGGCGTCATAAACACGAGCTTTGCCCGAGGCGAGCGTGCCGTGATGGTGCGGATCAGGTAATCGAGTGCACCATAGAACTCGTGCACATCGGTACTGCCCAACTCGCCAAGCGGCACGTTACGGCTAAAGTCGTTGACGCCGCCAAAGACGATGTAGATATCAGCCGCATTGCCGATGCCGTCCAGGCGCTCGACAAACGAATCGCTGCGGTCGGCCTTGATGGCGATACGCGAACCCTTGATGCCAAAGTTCTCGATGACCGCGCCTCCCAGCAACGCGCCCAAATGCGAGGTCCACGAGATGCCGTTGCCTCCCCCACCGCAGCCGTTGTCGCCCCAGGTCGTTGAGTCGCCAAAGCAGCAAATGGTCGATTCACTCAAGCTCTTCGTTTCCATAATCTTCTCCTCATCCGCCCATCGGCGGTCATACAGGAACGTACCGTTTATTCGCAGCATGCCGAGGGGCTATGCACGGGGGCGCATTCCGCAACGTGCGAATCGAGCCATTCGATATCCTCGGCAAGATGTGCCACGCCCAGATGGTGTTCACCCGGACACACCTCGTGCCGCAGGCCATCTCTGCGACCCAGCAACTTGTAGGCATCGCGCACGATCTCGAGCTGCTCGTCAACATTTTTCAGCCCGCGCGCACCGTTCAGATGATCCTCTTCGCAGCTCTGCACCAACAGCGGATGCGGCGCGATGAGCGAGGCAATATCGCCCATGTCGAGTAAGCGCCAAAGTCCGGGTGTGTAGTTGCAGCTGCAATTGCCATTGAGATGCAGCAGCGAATCACCGACACCATACAGATAGCCCGAGACAAACGCCTTGCGCACACGCGGGTCGAGTGCGGCCAGGTACAACGTCATGTAGCCGCCACCCGAAAAACCAAAGCAACCCAAGTCATCCATGGCAATGTCGCCGCGCGCCTCCAAGTAATCGATCAAGCGCATGTTGTCCCAGACGTTGAGGCCCGCAACCGTAAGACCCAGTGGCTCGGCCATACGTGCTTGATTCAGACACGTACCGCGCAGGTAGCTGTTCTCGTCATCGCCCTGGCCCTTCCAGTCACGACGGTATCCCCAACCGCGCGCATCAGGACAGACGGTTACGTAACCCATGCGTGCCAAACGCAGACCGTAGTCGTAATTGAACTTACGCACGGCATCATCGACAGCCGGCACGCCCGCAACACCGGCTACGCTTGCAGCACCCGCTCCCTGATGGCCATGCGGGCAGATATAACAGCGTTTGAGCCCCCGCTCATCAAGCTTAGGACAAGACGGCTCCAACAGGTAAAACGGCATCCACACATCGTGCTCAACCTGCAATATCGCATGGGTGCGCACGATGCCGCCGGCAACCCGCACGCGGCTGAGCTCACGAATCTCAATCGGGACGCGGTCCATAAGCGAAAGGCCCAAAACATCGTACAGACGAGTCCTGGTCGCAATCTTCCATGCCTCAAAATCTGCAGGAGTCTTGCCCGTAAAAGCAGCCGAACGTCCCTCGCGCTTCAGCCGGGCACGCAGCGCAGGCTCGTCTTCGCAGTACGTCTCGATGTGCACGGTGCGGCCGTTGGCAGACAGTTCAGCCGTCTCAACCGCATCACCGTCGCCGCCCTCGGGATCCCAGCCATCCCCACCGGCAAGCACCTGCTCGCGAGCGTACCCGGCGGCAGCCATCACATCGAGTTCATTCGCCCACGGCACCCAGCCGGTAGTATCACCCGCCGGCCCATGCAGAATCGCGCCAGCATACTGCGCGCAGTTGTGTGCCGCCGGCTTATTCCAATCCCACCAACCTTCGCGCTTGATATGTCGCCCCAGCCAGCAATCGATCAGCACAGTTTGCGCCCATTCGCGCCAAGGACGACCCAGGTAGACCGAATCCGGCGCCACGCCATCCGGAGCTGTAAACGAACAGCCGTGGAACACAAAGCCGTGCGGCTCGCCTTCGGGCGTGGAGGCTGCCGTTACATACCCGTTGACATCCATATCGCGGTTGAGCGAGCGAATCTCGCACCCCTCAAAGTAGGCACGCGCGCCGCCAAAGATAAAGTCGACATCGCCCTCGATCCGGCAACGTCGAAAATACTGGCGCCCCACCCGGCGCGGCGCATACTGTTTGGGTCCTATAAACCCGCCCGGTTTGGCCTCATGCGGCGGCAGAGGACCCAAAAACAGCGTGTCTTGGTGTCCCTTAATGCAGCAGGCATCGACAACCAGACGGTCGCCATCGGCATACAGGGCAATCGCCTGACCGACCTCGCGCCCATCGCCCGCATCGTTTTCGATCGTGAGGTTTGCAAGCGTCACGTCATCGGCATCGACCAGCACCGTATACGTGCGGAAGGTGCCGAGCTTTCCGTCCTGGCCGCTGCCGTCCTCCGAGGGCATCTGCGCCGCAAGGCCGCCAACGATACGCACGCTGTCGGCCGTCTCTCCCTCAATCGTCACATGCGAGCGACGAATCTCGACCCGTTCGCGGTACTCACCCGGCTCGATATGGATTGTCACCGGCCGTCCGTCATTCGGACAGGATTCGTCAATTGCCTCCAAGGCCTTAGAGATACTGTGATATGCCCCCGCACGCTCGGGCGAAACCTCAAAAAATCGTCTCTCACTCATCATCAGTCACCGCGTCCTTTCGTCGTAGACCGTCTACGTTGCAGTTTCGGCATATAAAAAGTTCGCGCAATGGGTCGGGAAGGCCCTGCCCATCGCGCGCCGCGACATACCGAATTTAATTGTTTAGGAGCAAACGCCTACGCACGGATAACCTTGTCGACGTTCTGGAGCTGCAGTTCCTCGCCGTCCTGGCCCTCGATCACCACATTTTGCAGGTCGAGTACCTTGACGTTTTGCGCGATGATGCCCTGGCGCACCATGGGCTCAACGCCACAGGCCATGGCCGGAACAAAGGGCTCGGCATCCGGCGCGAAGGTCACGTGGACATCCTGGAACGTCAAGCGCGTTACTTTGCTCTCGGGCAGACCCGTGATATAGGCCGCGGCAGCATGGCAGTTGGTGGCCTCGATGTCGCGGAACGTCGTGGCGCCAAACCCGGGCGTGCGGTCGTCGACGGGCAGCGCCTCGCGGCTCTGAACGTAGTCGGTCTTGCCGTCCTTGTCGCAGAAGTAGAACGAATTGACCACGAAAGGCGTGAGCACCTCGTCCATGCGAATGTGCTCAAAGGTGATGCCCTCGTTGACGGCGTCCTTGCCGCGACCGCGGCGGGTCTTGACGCGCAGGCCTCGGTCGGTGCGCTCAAAGAGGCACTTGCTCACGGTGAGGTCCTTGATGCCGCCGGCGGCCTCGGATCCCAGCACCACGGCGCCGTGGCCGTCGTGCATGTAGCAGTGCGAGATCAGCACGTCGTGCGTGGCGGGACGAAGCTCGGGCTCAATGCCCAGTTTGCCGCTCTTGATGGCGATGCAGTCGTCGCCCACCGAGAACTGGCAACCCAGGATACGAACAAAGCCACAGCTCTCGGGATCGAAGCCGTCGGTGTTGTGGGAGTTCTTGGGAACCTCGATGGACAGGCAAAGCGCATCAACGTGCTCACACAGAACGGGATGGATGTTCCATGCCGGGCTGTTGCGGACGGTAAAGCCGGCAAGGCTCACGTTTTGGCACTCGGACAGGAAGATCATGCGCGGGCGGGCGATCTCGCGGCCCTCCTCGGGGCGGAAGATATTCTTAAAGTCCTTGTTCCACCAGTTATCCTCGGCAAAATCGGTCTGGCCGTCGATGGCGCCGCGGCCATAGATGCACACGTCGTGCACGCTCAGACCCGTAAAGGTCGAACAGTAGGTCGAAAAGCTCTCGCCCTCCCAGCGGCCCAGGGGCAGCATATCGGTGCCGGCATACCCGGTGCCCTTGTCACCCGTGACCGTGCCCGGAATGTAGGCAAGCGCCGCGCGGTCGTGACGGGCCAGCAGCACCGCGCCCTCGGCGAGCTCGATGTTGATATTGCTCTTAAGGAAGAGGGACTTGATGCGGTAGTTGCCAGCGGGAATCAGCACGCGCCCGCCCTTGGGACAAGCCATGATGGCAGCCTGGATATTGGTGGTGTCATCGTGCTCGGCATCGCCTTTGGCGCCGCAGTCGCGAACGTTGATGGTAAAGGGCTCCGCGGGCGTGGTGACGCCCACGCTCAGCTCGCGCTCGCCGCAGACAAAGCGGACGAGGTTGCGCTTGCCGGGAACCAGGCCGTCAACATAGGTCTCGACCGTATTCGTGGTACCGACGGGCTCATCGTTGACAAAGATCTCCCACGTATCGGCACAGGTAAAGTAGCCACCGTCGTCGAGCTCAATAACGGCCGCGCGGGCGTTGCGCCAGATAACGTTCGTCTCCATGGGTCTCTCCCTCAAATGTAATCAGAAGTTCATACTACTCGTTTTTAAAAAAGGGCCGCACCCGCCGGTGGATCTCCGGTGGCACGGCCCTGTGGTTTGGACGATGCGCCTGCCCTACTCGGCGGGAATTACGCTGCCGTCCTGGAAGCCAACGTTGTTGTGAGCGAAGCAGTCCTCGTACTTGAAGCCGGAGAGCTCCTCGCAAAGAGCCTTGACCTCGGGCTGGACGTCGGCCATCTTGCCGCCCTCCTTGACGCGCTTGATCTCGTCGCAGAGGATGTCGCACTGCTCCTTGTCGATCTTGATGCCGCGGGCAAGGATAGCCGCGAGCAGGAAGAAGCCGGCGCAGCCGATAAGCATGTAGCCGCAGATGTACAGAGGCACGGTGGCGGGCTGGGTCACGGCGTCGCTGTTACCGGCGGTCTGAATGAAGCCGGAGGCAGCGAGGACGATAGCCCAGGCGTTTACAGCGATAGCCTGAGCAATCTGCTGGCAGAGCTGCTGAGCGGAGCTGTAGATGCCCTCGCGACGACGCAGTGTGATGAGCTCATCGACATCGGGGATGTAGTTGAGCAGAACATCGGGCAGGTACTGGAAACCAACGTAGAAGAACTTCCAGATGGCGAAGATGATGGGGTAGGCAATCATGGCGATGGCGACCGTGGAGGTGCCGTTAATCTGACCAAAGGCGAAGTAGTTGTAGGCGATGATGCACGCAGCGCAACCGACGTTGGCCAGGTACCAAGACTTGTGGAAGCCCTTCTTGGCCATGAGGGCAACCCAGATGGCGGTGCAGACGATAGCGACGACCTTGCCGGGCATCTCCATCACGGACTCATAGGACTTAGGAATCTGCAGGCAGTAGACGATGAAGAAGGACAGGCACGCAGACCAACAGGCAGCAGCGAGCTTCGTGGAGACCTGTGCATACAGGACCTTGCGGAAGGACTTATTGCGGAAGGTAGAGACAACGTCGATGAAGAACTTCTTGATACCCTCGCCGACGCTCTCGATCTTCTCCTGAGCCACCTCCTCGGGGGTGTGCTCCCACGTGGACAGGTACACGCACAGCAGCGAGATTGCCATGACCGAAGCGTTGACCGTAGCGATGATGAAGTAGCTGAACGGGTTGGTCTCGCCGAAGGTGCCAAAGCCAAAGCCGACGAGTGCTGCCATCAGGAAGCCGGCGGCGTTACCAAAGAGGTGCTTGTAGCCGGTGAGGTACGTACGCTCCTTGAAGTCGTCGGTCATCTCGATGGTAAGCGGCGACAGGTTGGCGGTGCAGAACGTATACGCGACGTTGTAGATCAGGTACAGCACAAAGTAGTACGGGAAACCAAACGGCGTAGCCACAAAGATGAGCGGCTCGGCGACCATCATCGGGATTGCCAGCAAGATCCAGAAACGGCGGCGGCCAAAGATACGGCCGATCTTGGTAGCGTAGAAGTTATCGGCCACAAAGCCCATGAGCGGGCACAGAATGGCGTTGAGATAGATGGCGAACGAGCTGATCAACGCAGCCTCGCCTGCGGACAGACCGCACTCCGTGGACAGGAACAGCACCATGTAGCTGTGCGTAAAGGTCAGGGCACCAGAGTTGAGCATGCCGCCCATACCAAAGCCCAAGCGCGTCCAGAATGTGATCTTGCGCTTTTTACCGATCTTGTTAGTCATCGAGCTCCCTCTCTTTTCTCGATTGTCTTGGAACAAGACATTGGAGTCCATACCGACGTCTGTCTGCATGCCGTTCAGGGTGAACGTTTAGCTAGATTATGCGCGATTGCTTATAATAGGTGAACGTTCACTTGTATATTATCCTTGAACGGTCGTTTTTTGCCGTTGAACGGACCTGATAATGAGAAAATCCCTGCATTTTTGATTATTAAGTCGATTCAGCACCACGTAACCACTAGGTGAACGTTCATTGTTCTCTGGAGATGGGGGTGCCGGGCACCCTTCCCCAAAAAAGCCGTGCACGACAACGCAACGAGAAACGAAAAAACGACCCCGTCGAGAATGTCCTCAGCGGGGTCGTCCGGTCTTTGCAACAGCTTGCCTGATCACGCGCTCAACATGTCATCGCTACAGGCAGACGCCGTCCTTCCAGATGCTGATCTCGTGACAGCCGCGGCGCTCGGCACTTGTAAGCTTGCCGCTCGCACACTCCAGCACCAGCTGGTACAGGTCGTGGGCAGCCTCGTCGAGCGTGCGCTCGCCGGTGGCGACCACGCCGGCGTTAAAGTCCATCCAGTTGGCCTTGTGGTCGCACAGACGCTGGTTGGTGAACACCTTGAGCGTGGGCGCCGGTGCACCAAACGGCGTGCCGCGGCCGGTCGAGAACAGGATCACATGACAGCCGGCAGCCGTCAGGACCGTGGTGGATACCATATCGTTGCCCGGACCGCACAGCATGTTCAGGCCATGCTTGGTAGCCTGCCCGGCGTACGGCAGCACGTCGACGATGGGGGCAGATCCTCCCTTTTGCACGCAGCCGCAGCTCTTGTCCTCGAGCGTGGTAATGCCGCCGTCCTTGTTGCCGGGGCTCGGGTTCTCATAGACGACCTCGCCGTGGCTGATAAAGTAGTCCCTAAAGCCGTTGAGCATGTCGGCCGCCGCGTTAAAGACGCCTTGGCTCTCGCAGCGATCGAGCAGAATGCTCTCGGCGCCAAACATCTCGGGCACCTCGGTGAGCACCGACGTGCCACCGCGGGCGACGAGCATATCGCTCACGCGACCGATCGTGGGGTTGGCGGTAATGCCCGAAAGACCGTCAGATCCACCGCACTTAAGGCCAATGACCAGCTCGGAGGCGGGAATGGGCTCACGCTTGGCCTGCTTGGCCAGGTCGGCCAGCTCAGACAGAATCTTGTGGCCCTCGACCTGCTCGTCGGCTACATCCTGGCAGGTGAGGAAGCGAACGCGCTCGTGATCGAAGTCACCGAGCTCGTCGAGCACCTGCTGGTGCGTGCAGTTTTCGCAACCAAGGGACAGGAACAGCACACCCGCAGCGTTTGCGTGACGCGAGAGCGCCACCAGCAGACGGCGTGTCTGGGCGTGGTCGGCGCCGGTCTGGGAGCAGCCAAAGGGATGCGGGAAATAGTAAACGCCCTCCAGCGAACCCTCGACCAGATCCTGTGCCTGCTCGCACATGGCACGTGCGACCTCGTTGACGCAGCCGACCGTGGGGATGATCCACAGCTCGTTGCGCGTGGCGGCGCGGCCGTCGGCACGACGGAAGCCCATAAAGGTCTCGGGCTCAACCGGCTCAACGACCGGATGCGTCGGATTGTAAACGTACTCGACCTCGCCCGAAAGGTTGGTCTTGACGTTATGCGTATGAAGCCACTGACCGGGCTGGATGTCGCCCGTCACGTGGCCGATAGGAAGACCGTACTTGACGACGTCCTCCCCCGCCGCAATGGCACGCACGGCCATCTTGTGGCCCTGCGGAATATCCTCCGCGGCAACGACCTCGCCCACCCCGGGAACCGCGACGGCGGCGCCCTTGGCAAGCGGCGACAGCGCGACGATCACGTTATCGGCCGGATTGATCTGGATAGTGTTCATTACAAATGGTCCTAACCCTACAGGTTGAGCAGAAGTCGAGGCGCGGGCAAGCCGTCTGGCGCCCGCATCGGGAATTTACGCCTGGGCGTTGGCGAAGGCCTGCTTGACGCCCTCGGCGCGCACGACGGTGAGCGCGTTGACGACAAATTCCTCAAGGCCGGCGATCTGCGTAAGGTCCTCGCCCCACATCTGCTCATTGGTGAGCACGTCGTGCACCAGCTCGGCATCGTCTGCACCAGCGTGGGCGGCGTAGAAGTCGAGCACGAAGGCGTCGTCCTGAGCGGTGTACTCGGTGCCGTCGGCACGGCGCAGGTGCAGGCCATCGCCCTCGCGGGACACAAGCTCCTGCGTGTAGAAGGCGATGAGCGTAGCTAGGCTCGTGGCCAGGCACTTGGGCAGGCTGCCGGTCTCGGCAACATAGTCCTTGAGCGTGGGCAGGTCGCGAGCGCGCCACTTGGCCGTGGAGTTGAGGCAAATGGAGAGCAGCGCGTGGTCGATAAACGGGTTGTCGAAGCGGTTCTCGACGGCGGCGGCAAAGGCCTTGCAGTCCTCGACATCCAAATCGGCGGCAAGCGTCGGGATGACCTCGTGGTAGAGCATGGTGTTCATGAAGCCGCGGACGGTCTCGTCGTGCATGCAATCGCGCACGATGTCAAAGCCGGCAACCCAGGAGCCCGGAACAAAGGCAGTGTGGGCGCCGTTGAGGATGCGGACCTTGCGCTTCTTGTACGGGGTGACATCGGGGGTCACAAAGACGCCCGGCAGGCCGGCCTTCACGAAGGGGAGCTTCTCGGCAAGCGACTCATCGCCCTGGATGCCCCACATCTGGAAGGGCTCGCGCACGGCCAGGAAGGGATCCTCGTAGCCCAGGCGCTCGGCCACGGCAGCGGCCTCCTTGGGGTCGCGGATACGACCCGGGACGATGGTGTCGACGAGCGTGGTGCAGACGGTGCAGTCGTTGGCCATCCACTGCGAAAACTCGTCCTCCCAGCCCCAGTCGCTCACGTACTGGTTCATGATGCGCAGCAGCTCCTCGCCGTTGTGATCGATGAGCTCGCAGGCGAGCACGATGACGCCCGGCTTGCCGGCGGCCCAGCGGGTGTGGAGCACCTGGGCAAGCTTGGCGGGGAAGCTCGCGGGCGGCATGTCGTCGGCCTTGCAGGACGGGTCGTAGGCGATACCGGCCTCGGTGGTGTTGGAGACGATAATCTCCAAATCATCGGAGACGGCGACCTCCATCATGGCGCGGTAGTCGTCCTCACGATACGGGTTAAGGCAGCGGCTGCAGGCGCTGATCACGCGGGGCTCGTCAACCGTGTTGCCGTTCTCCTTGCCGCGCACCAGCACGGTGTACAGGTCGTCCTGGGCATTGATACCGTCGGCAAAGCCAAAGGCACCGTTGATGGGCTGCACCATGACGACCTTGCCGTTCCAGCCGGTGGCCTCGTTGCCCATGTCAAAGAAACGGTCGACGAAGGCGCGCAGGAAATTGCCCTCGCCAAACTGCAGAACCTTCTCGGGAGCATCCTTGGGCAGCAAATAGCCCTTGTAGCCGATCTTCTCGAGCGCATCGTAGCTGATGTTCTCCATCTGTGTCTCTCCTTAGATAGCTGTTAGCGTGCAAGCAAAACGGGGGCGCCGCGTGTGGCAACGGCGCTCCCGAGTTCGATGTGATTCGATGCAGGCTTATGCCTCGACGGTGTCCAAATCAAAGCCAAAGTAGCGGACCGCGTTGTTGTAGCTGATGTCGCGCACGATACTGCCCAGCAGCTCCATGTCGGCCGGGTACTTGCCCTGCTCGACCCACTCGCCGATCACGCTGCACAGCACGCGACGGAAGTACTCGTGGCGCGGATAGGACAGGAAAGAGCGGGAGTCGGTAAGCATGCCCACAAAGTTGCCCAGCACGCCCTCGTTAGCCAGAGCCGTGAGTTGCTCGCGCATGCCGACCTCGTTGTCGTTGAACCACCAGGCGGAGCCGTTCTGGATCTTACCGGCGGTCGGAGCCTCCTGGAAGCAGCCCATGACGGTATCGATCATGGTGTTATCGATGGGGTTCAGGCTGTACAGGATGGTCTTGGGCAGGCCGCAGGTCTCCTGGATGGAGTTGAGGAAATCGGCGAGCTGGTCGGACGGCGTGTAGTTGGAGATGCAGTCGTAGCCGGTGTCGGGACCGAGCTTGGCAAACATGGCGCGATTGTTGTCGCGCTTGCAGCCAAAGTGCAGCTGCATGGCCCAGCCCAGACGGACATACTCGCCAGCGACAAACTGCATAAAGGCAGTCTTGTACTTGAGGACCTCTTCCTCGGTAAGCGGCTCGGCAGCCAGACCCTTGGCAAAGATAGCCTCGATCTCGTCGGCGGTAGCCGGGACGTACATAACGTAGTCGAGTGCGTGGTCGGATGCGCGGCAGCCCAGCTCGCGAGCAACGTCGTAGCGCTTGGAAATGGCAGCCTTCATGCCCTCAAAGTCGCTGACCTCAACGCCGGCAACCTCGGAGAGGTGCTTGCAGTAGTCGGCAAACTCCTGGCCGCGCTCGATGCGCAAAGCGGCATCGGGGCGCATGGCGGGAACGACCTGAACGTCAAAGCTGTCGTCGGCGGCAATCTTCTTGTGCCACTCAAAGCTGTCGGCGGGGTCGTCGGTAGTGCAGATCATGCGGACGTTGGAATGCTTGATCAGGTTGCGGCAGGTAAAGCTAGCCTCAGCGAGCTTGGCGTTGGCAAGGTCCCAGACCTCCTGGGCAGTCTTGCCGTTGAGGACGCCCTCGTAGCCAAAGTAGCGCTTAAGCTCCAGGTGGCTCCACTCAAAGACGGGGTTGCCAACGCAGCGACCCAGGGTCTCGGCCCACTTTTGGAACTTCTCGCGAGCAGGGGCGTCGCCAGTGATAAAACGCTCGTCGACGCCGTTGGCACGCATCAGGCGCCACTTGTAGTGGTCGCCGCCCAGCCAAACCTCGGTGATGTTCTCGAAACGCTTGTCCTCCCAAATCTCCTTGGGAGAAATGTGGCAGTGATAGTCGACGATGGGCATGTCCTCGGCAAAGTTGTGGAACAGCTCCTCGCCGGTCTTAGTGCTCAGCAGGAAATCCTGATCGTCCATAAAGTTTTTCATCAAACAGCCCCTTTGCTGGCAACGCGGGCGCACGGCGCGCTCGTTATCCTTTAGGTGAACGTTCACTATAGTAATGCAAAATGGAACATTAGGTGAACGTTCACCTAACCATCACGGGGTGAACGGTAGATTTTGCCCGTTCAACGGTTGCTGGAGATGTGACTTGCATGTATTGCGGACCGGTTGGCGTCCCCGAACACCGAACTTGAGCGCTTTTGCTCAGGTGGGTCATGTCCCGACGTACATTTTTGGGAGTATTCAGCATTGGAGCGCGCCGTGCGCCATCCTCAGCGTCCTATTTGGAACGCAGATAGCGCCCGATCGGCATAAAAAGTGCCCCCGATGGCAAATTACGCCATCGGGGGCACTTAAAACAGTCGTTCTGCACCTCATTCAGGGCATGCCAATGCTGAATACTCCCAAAAATGCACGTCGCAAGAGGAGGTACCTGCTCAATCGGCTAAATACCCGCAAGTTCGCAGTAGCGATCGACATTGCTGGCAAATACCATCTCGACGGCGCCCTTCTGGACGGGCACCGTCGGGGTCCTTCCCCACAGCAGATAATCGCCCAGCGTCTTAGCGCCGCGATACGCCAGGCTCGTCGGGTCCTTATAGACAATATTGGTAAAGATACCGCGGCGCAAGGCCAGAGCACTTTCGGGAAACAGGTCGTTGCCGATCACCATGACCTGACCGGCCTTGCCGGTCGAGACGAGCGCGTCGGCAACCACTTCGGAACCAACGGCAAAAACGCTACAGATAAGTTCGGGGGCGTCCGGCGCACTCAAGCGCTTTTCGAGCTCATGCTCGAGTTGTTTGACTTGCGCATGGGCACCTGCAAGATCCTCAACCTGCCATGGAATATCACGTTCGCGCAGGTAATTGTGGAAGGCGCGGGCGGTTAGATAGTGCGAATCGGTATATGGGTCGCCTGTCAAAAGGAGCACGCGGGCGTCGGCCCCAGAAGCATGGACCAGGTTTGCCGCCTGCTCGGCCATAAGGCTGCCTGCCGTCGAATAATCGGCCAAGCTCGCACCCAAACGATTCAAATGCGGACGGTCGCCGTCGACAAGCTCAATCGTCACGCCCGCCTCGGCGATCTGCCCCAAAAGCTCAGTCGCACGATCGTCGCCCGGCGCATAGGCGAGCAAGCCATCAATCTTCTCGCCCACCTGCAGACGCTCGTCGATTTGCTCGAGTGCATCAGCGTAGCCGCCCACGCCAAATTCAACGCGCTCAACCGTAATGCCCCGGTCGATGACCTCCTGTTCAAAGCGATTGCAGCCTTCCCACAGGTAACGGAAAAAGTACGCTCCCTCGCGCGATGCGCGGGGCAGGCAAAACACCAGATTGATATCCTTGCGGCGCAGGCTTGAGGCACTTGTGTTGCGGTGATAGCCCATGGCCTCGGCCTTAGCGTTCACCTTGGCGCGCACGGATTCGCTCACGCCGGCCTTTCCCGTCAGAGCCTTGTGCACGGTATTGATGGAAACGCCAAGCTCGGCGGCTATGTCCTTCATGGTTACGCGAGCGCTCATGCGGTTACTCCGTTATAGATAAGTTGCCAATTAATAGTCCAGTTAACGATACCCCAAAAATACTCTTCGACTCGCCGTGCTCTCCCTCAAATGCACAAAGCGCCCCGCGAACGGATGCCCGCGGAGCGCTTGGATGTCCGGACCTTATTTGATACCGCGGCCCAAGTCTTCGGCGATTTTGTCTACGCCCTTAAGCGCGGCACAAGTCTTTTTGTTAGAACAATGCCCCGTGCAAGCGCCACCCTGAGCGCAGTCGGCGCAGGTGCCCTTGCGGTAGATGCGCACGCACACGGCGACAAACGCAATACCGATAATAGCCAGTACAACAATATCGATAGGTGCCATAGCAAGCCTCCTCTAGTTAACCACCACTTACTTTACCCCATTCTCCACCTACCAAAAAGGGACAGGTTTATTTTGGTCGGTTTTATCTGCGGAAACGCCACATCTCCCCTACCAAAAAGCCCGAGTGTCACTGAGACACCCGGGCTCGTGGAAAGGGGTTGATCCTTATTCGGACTTAGGCGGAAACTGCAGCGGAAGCAGTGTTGGTCTCGTCCTCGTCGGTCCAAGCGTGCTTGGGCATAGGACGGAAAATCTGGAAGAGCATCGCGACCAGCAGCACGATAGCCACAACCGTCCAGAAGCCAAACTGCCCAAGGACAAGCAGGTTATAGAACTGGTTGATGAACAGGCCGATCACCCAAGCGAAGGCGCACTCGTAGCCGAGGGCAATCGCGGTCCACTTGCCGGAATCCATCTGGTTGCGGATGGTACCCATAGCGGCAAAGCACGGAGCGCACAGCAGGTTGAACGCGCCGAAGGCAACGCAGGCGCCCATGGTGGGGAACATGCCGGCAAACGCGGTCCACAGGCTCGGGTCGGTCTCGCCCGCGTCGGCGACGGACAGCAGCGAGCCGGCGGTGGCGACGACGTTCTCCTTGGCGACGAGGCCAGAGACAGTCAGCGCGGTTGCCTGCCAGGTGCTAAAGCCGAGCGGGGCGAAGATCCAAGCGACCAGGTTGCCCAGCATGGCGAGCACGGAGTAGTCCATGAACTCCTCGGGGATGCCGTCCATCGCAGGCAGGAAGCCAAAGGAGCCGTTGTAGCTACCAAAGTTGGAGAGGAACCACACCACGACGGTAGAGGCGAAGATGATCGTGCCGGCCTTCTTGATAAAGGCCCAGCAGCGCTCCCACACGTGCAGCGCCCAGGAGCGGATCGCCGGGAAGTGGTAAG
Organism: uncultured Collinsella sp.; assembly: GCA_902478965.1. Classification (GTDB taxonomy): domain Bacteria; phylum Actinomycetota; class Coriobacteriia; order Coriobacteriales; family Coriobacteriaceae; genus Collinsella. The sequence continues at coordinate 23,936 of CABSMQ010000013.1, forward strand.
CGGGGAGCTCCATGACAAACGGGGTCGGGCGGCCGGCGAAGAGCTTGGTCTTCTTGAGCATGAGGCCCGAGGCGATGACGGCAAAGACGCCCAGGAAGTAGAAGAGCGGGCTGATCCACGCGGCGGTGGTAGAAGAATCGCCGATGATGGAACCCATGAGCAGGGCGATGATCGGCAGCTTAGCGCCACAGGGAATGAACGTGGTGGTCATGACCGTCATGCGGCGGTCCTTCTCGTTCTCGATGGTCTTGGTAGCCATGACGCCGGGGACGCCGCAGCCCGAGGACACGAGCATGGGGATGAAGGACTTACCGGACAGGCCAAAGCGGCGGAACACGCGGTCCATGATGAAGGCGACGCGGGCCATATAGCCGCAGTCCTCCAAGAAGGACAGCATGACGAACAGCAGGAACATCTGCGGGACGAAGCCGAAGATGGCGCCCAGGCCGCCGACGATGCCGTCGCAGACCAGCGAATCGACCAGGCCACCGTCCTCGGTGCCGCCCGCCACAAGGGCGTCGTGCACCACGGTGGTGATACCCGGGACATAGGGGCCGTACTGTGCCGGGTCGACCGAGTCGGCATTGTCACCCGCAGCCTCGACGGCCGCGTCGTAGGCGTCGCGACCCTGGCCGAGCACATACCAACCGTCGGTACCGAAGAGCTGGTCGTTGGTGAAGTCGGTCACCGTGCCGCCCAAGGTAGAAACGGCGATGTAGTACACGCAGAACATGATGACCACAAAGATCGGCAGGCCCAGGATACGGTTGGTAACCACGCGGTCGATCTTCTCGGAGGTGCTCATCTTTGCCGGAGCCTTGGTGAGGCACTCGTCAATGATGTGGGCAATCACGCCGTAACGCTCGCCGGTGATGATGGACTCGGCGTCGTCGTCGCAGTCCTGCTCGCACTGGGCGACCAGCTGCTCCACGCGAGCGGCCTTCTCCTTGGTGAGGTTGATGAGCTTGCAGGCGTCCGCGTCGCGCTCGAACAGTTTGACCGCGTAGTAGCGGCGCTTGTTGGCGGGAACGCTCGCAGGCAGGTTATTCTCGATGTGGTCCAGAACGTCCTCGATGGAGGAATCGAACTTGTGCTCCGGCACCTGGCCCTTGGAAGCAGCGGACTTCTTGACCTGCTCGAACAGCTCCTTGATGCCCTTGTTCTTAAGAGCCGAGATCATCATGACCGGGCAGCCGAGCTTCTTGGAAAGCTTGTCCGTGTCGATCTTATCGCCGTTCTTCTCGACCAGGTCGGCCATGTTGAGGGCAACGACCACGGGCAGGCCGGTCTCGATAACCTGAAGCGCCAGGTACAGGTTACGCTCGAGGTTGGTGGCGTCGACAACCTGGACGACAACATCGGGCTCGCCGCTCATGAGGTAATCGCGCGAGCATTGCTCCTCGGGGCTGTAGGGGGAAAGCGAGTAGATGCCAGGGAGGTCCGTGATGGTAACGTTCTTGTCGCTTAGGAGCTTGGCCTCCTTTTTCTCAACCGTGACGCCGGGCCAGTTGCCAACGTAGCCGTTGGCGCCGGTGATCAGGTTGAAAAGCGTGGTCTTGCCGCAGTTGGGGTTACCCGCCAGCGCGACATGGATCTGAGAATCCGCCATTCAATCCTTCTTCCTTGTGTGCCTGCGCTGCTTTCTCCGCGCAGGCTGGATAATGTGCTTCAAAGTGCTGCATTAAGTTAGAAAAACCTAACTTTATCTGCAGAAATATACGTAGCAAGCCCCTACTGGACCTCGACGACGGCCGCCTCCTCCTTGCGGATGGAAAGCTCGTAGCCGCGCACGTTGATCTCGACCGGATCGCCGAGCGGTGCTACCTTTACGACCTTGAACGAAGTGCCCTTGATGAGCCCCAGGTCCATAAGGTGGCGGCGAAGCGCGCCCTCACCGTGAAGCTTGACGATGGTGGAGCTCTCGCCCACCTTAACGTCACCCAACGTCTTCATCCTCTTGTCCCCCTTTCGGTTTTTATCAAATGCTGTGGACTAACCGACGGTCATGATGTGCATGGCAACCTTGGAATCGATGCCAAAGCGTGCGCCGAGCACAGTGACGATGATATTGGCGCCACTCGAGCTCACCACGTGGATTTCGCTGCCCTCGACAAAGCCGAGGTCCTTGAGGTGGTGCTTCATATCCTCATTGCCCTTTACACGAGACACGCGCACGGTTTCGCCCGCTTTTACCATCGAAAGCGGCATTGCCGGCATCTGCGGTCCGCAAGACATGAGTGGCTCCTAACGTCAGTTCGTCCTCAACATCGACGCGGTAAAAGTTAACCACGCCTATGTTCGCTTTAGTAAACTAACACGTGGTTAACTTTTTGGAAAGGGTCCCCATTCAGATTTCGAAAAAGTTTCCTATACGAAACAAAAGGGCGCGGCAAAGGACCATCCTTTACCACGCCCTATCATGCTTAGAGCGAGAGATTTCTGATCGACGTAACGCAGGAAGCCTCGTCTACGCCCGAAACGCGGAAGATGATGTCCTCGCCGCACTCGCCGTAGAGAGCCATGAGTCCCATGACATCGCGGCCATCCGTGTGGCGATCGCCGATACTGACTGACACGTCGCAACGATGCTTGGCAATGATGTCATAGAGCAGCGCAACCGGGCGGGCATGCAATCCCAACGGATCTTTAATCGTCTTTGTAAACTCGACCATGTCCCCTCCCACGACATCGTACATTCGGCTGGCAAACCCAGCCATGTGGTAGTTATTGTAGCGTTAGATGCTTGTCGAGGACCCTTTCGGACACCCCGTGGACAAAAAGTGGCAAATATGAGTACTGTCACAAATTTAGTAGCAGCAGAATTGAGAGCAAATTGGCCGATTTGGCCGATTTTAATGTTTTGGAAGCCATCGAATCGCGTCTATAGGGGGTTAGATAAATTGATTTTGAGCCCATTTTCGCTCAGAACAGGCCGAAAAATATGACACCTCTTTTGCAACAGTACTCATATTTGACATTTTTTGCCCACAGGGTCCAAAACCATGCTCCAAAACACAAAAGGAGGGGCCTCGTAAGGCCCCTCCTTAGGAAAGGGAATCGATTTATTCCACAGCCGTAGATTAATCCTAGCCGCTACTCCATCATGTCGAGGACGGAGGGGCGAAGCTCGTTCTCAGCAGCCTCGGGATCGGTTTCGCGCAGGCGGTTGATGTAGCGGTTGTACCACATCACGGCAAGGCCCAGGAAGACAACCACGCCGCCGACGTTGTAGACCAGCGTCAGCCACAGAGGCTGATCGAGCGGAATGGTGCCGCAGATAAGCACGAAGCAGAAGACCACAAGCAGGAATGCAGCAATGACCAGGCCAAAGGTGCGCGAACCCATGCGGAAGCCACGGGGAGCAGCGTCGAAGTTCTTGCGCAACATAAAGTAGGCAAGCAGGATCAGCAGCGGCGGGAGCAGAGCGGTGGCAGCCGTCATGTTGGTGACGATCATGAGCAGGTCGTCGAGGTTACCGGAGCCCAGGGCCGGGATGATCAGGATGGGGACGACGATGGCGAACTGCAGCCAAGCAGCGCGGGCAGGAATGCCATGCTCGTTGAGCTCGACGATCTTGCTACCAAAGACGCCCTTGGGGATCTCGGTGAAGAAAACCTTGATGGGAGCAGAGGTCCACATCATGAGGGAGCCCAGCGTGGCGGCGAGAAGGATCAAGCCGATGGCGCGCGTAGACACTTCCATGGGAATGCCAAAGTGGGCAAAGACAGCGCCGAATACGTCGAAGATACCGGTGGAGATGGCAACGCCGCCCTCGGGGATGAATAGGTTGACCAGCAGCGAAGCGCCTGCATACAGAAGGCCGATGGTCAGGCCGGCGATAACGACGGTGCGCACGAAGGCCTTGACGCCACCCTTAAGGTCGTTAAGGAACACGCCGACAGACTCAGCGCCGCCAACGCCCTGGATGATCCAGGCAAGCGTACCGAAGAAGCCCCACGCAGTTGCGAAGTTGCTCATGTCGGGAGCCATGTTAGCGGGAGTAGGAGCCGTAGCGAACTCAACGCCGCCAAAGGCAGCAGCCAGGGACAGCAGGATGAACACGGCGGTCAGGCCGAGAGCCGCGGTCGAACCGAAGGAGGAAATGGAGCCGATCCACTTAGCGCCCTTGGTCGAAACCCACGTGGCGATAGCAAAGACGACGATCTCGATAATGGTGATCCACAGCTGCGAAAGCTCGGCGTTGGCACCAAAGAACACGTAGCTCGCGTAGATGATGACGTTGGGCAGGACGGACGCAAAGAAGAACAGGTTAACGAACCAGTAGCTAAATGCCGTCAGGAACGCCCAGCGACCACCCATCGAGGTCTTAACCCATGCGTACACGCCAGACTCTGAGTCCTTGTTGAGGCCGACGAACTCGGCGGTAACCAGGGTATAGGGGACAAAGTACAAAAGCGTGGCGAAGAAGAACGACGGCGCAGCTGCCAAGCCGATGGCCGCGTTGTTGTTGATGATGTTCTTGATACCGAACACGGCGGCGACCGTCATGCCCAGCAGAGCGAACGAACCAATCGTTCCTCGTTTTTCAGAGCTCATAAGCCCTCCCAATCATCTGTTAAATGTCATCTAAAACCGTCCGAGCTGCAAGTGCAAACACGGATGGCGCACCTGCTAAGGGGAATGGGGAAAAGGGAGTCAACAAAGCCATCCCCCTTAACGGCGCGAAGCAAACGTCCAGGCGGACGAATACTACTTGTTGGGGAAGGAATAACCTTCGACTGTCACGTGCAGTACCACGACGCGGGGATCCGTGGCATCGGCCACGACACGGTAGGCCTCGTCAATTTCGACGACGGCAACGCCGCCGGCGGGAATCGTCACGGTCTCCCCCGTACCCTCAAAGCGCTCGCGATCATCGATATCGCTGTAGGCGCGCGTACAGGTAAGATCGGCCTTGGAAGCCACCTCAACGGTCAGATTGCCGTCGAGCGGGGCGAGCACGGCATGGTAGCGACGGTGACCGACCAGATCGGCAGTAGCCGCCTCGTGGGCGTTCACCCACCAATACACCAGCGAGTCGCCGATAGAGTACGCCACATCGTGCTGCAGTTCAGAAACGCCGTCGAGTGCCTGACCGGTACGCATCCACTTCTTGACGGACTTCATCTGGGCGTCGAAATCGGCACGCGAGTTAAAGATATGCATGACTTATGCCTCCTTAATGGGTGCCAGCGCCTGAGCCAGATCGGCAGACGTCAGCGGTCGCAGGGACACCTCAAAGCTGAAGCTCTCAAAACGGGTGCGATAGGAATCGAGCACCTCGGAGCCCCAAGAGTTCGAGCCAAGGCCGAGCAGCTGGTCGTTGATGTTGACCGTAACCGTGTCGCCCGGGACAAGATCGTAGACATGCTTGGCGCTATCGATAGCCTCGCAGCTATAGGGCCATGCGGAGAACGAGAACGGATTGGAAGCGGCGTCGCTCGGACGCGTCACGACCAGACCGTCACCGTGGCTGGAGCGCAGGGCGACCCAGCGGGTACCCTCGCGGTTGGCGCAGTCCTGGGGCATAACGTAGGGCGTGAACATGTCGTCGACCGTAGTGCGGTAATGACCGACCGGGTTGGCGCGCAGCGAGTCCGGATAGTTCTCGCCCGGGCCGTGGCCATACCACTCGACGGCACGATCGCAACCGGGGACCTCAAAGGAGATGCCGATGCGCGGGATGATATCCGAGTAATCGCCGTAGGGCTCGCCGGAAACCTTGAGGTCGACGCGACCGCTCGGAAGCACGGTGTAGACAAGCTCGACGCGCATGCCGAACGCACGGACGGGAGGAGCAATGCGTTGGCTCACGGTAACGGCGACCGCATTGCCGTCCTGCTTCCAAGAAACCTTGCGGGTGGACGTCTGCATTACATCGATGAAGTTGTCCTTCCACAGGGAGTCGTACTCCTGGGCGTGGTTGTCGACGAGCGGATGCCAAAAACCAACCTGGGGGCCAGAGGCCATGACGTCGCGGCCGGATGCCTTCCACTCGCTCACGGTGCCGTTTACCTTGCTGAAGGTCAGCTCGCCGTTGAGGGAGTGAATGCGAATCTCCTGCTCGGTCTCCTCGACCGTAAGCTCAGGACGAGTGGGAGCCGCAATGGCCGGCGCCGGATGGTTTGCGATGGCAAACTGGTTTGCGCCCAGTTGGAACATCGGCTCGCACCAGACGTGAGCGGCCATGGTGTAGGCGCGCACAGTCAGCAGGGTCTCGCCTACCGCGGCCTCGTGAATCACCAGCGGAAGCTGGACGGACTCACCGGGGGCAACCGCACCGGGCATGAGCGTCTTGCGGCAGACCACGTCGCCGTCCACCAGGGTCTCCGCCGACAGGCAAACATCCTCGAGGGTGGTAAACCAACGCTTGTTGGTGACGGTCAGCTCGCCCGCCTCGGCATCGTAGGCCATGCGAACCGGGCAGATGACCTGACCATACTCAGTGAGGCCCGGGCTCGGCTGCTGCCAAGGGAACACCATGCCGTCGATGCAGAAGTTGCTGTTATTGGGGTAATCGCCGTTGTCGCCACCATACATATCGTAGGTAACGCCGTCCTCGGTCACAGCAGCCAAACCGTGGTCGCACCATTCCCAGATAAACTGGCCTTGGATGCAATCCCAGCGATCGAAGACCTCCTGGTACTCGGACAGACCTCCGGGGCCATTACCCATGGAGTGGCCATACTCGCAGTTGATGCGCGGCTTGGGGAACGGATGCTCACCAAAGTCGTTCATCTGCGACACACGGGAGTACATCGTGGAAATGACGTCGACGGTATCGGCGTTGCGGTCCTCCTCGTAGTGGACCGGACGACCATCGAGCTCGTGAGCCTTGGCGTACATCGCGCGGATGTTGCAGCCATAGCCGCTCTCGTTGCCCAGCGACCACATGATGATGCACGCGTGGTTGCGCTCCTGCATCACCAGGCGCTCAGTACGGTCGACGTAGGCCGGCTCCCATGCCGGGTCGTCGGTAACCAGGGCGATGTTGCCGATATTCTCGAAGCCGTGGCTCTCCATATCGGTCTCGGCGACCAGCATGATGCCATACTCATCACACAGCTCGTAGAAGCGCGGGTCATTGGCATAGTGAGAGGTGCGCACCGCGTTGATGTTGTGCTGCTTCATGAGCTCCAGGTCGCGGCGCATGCGATCGAGGCCCACGGCGCGGCCCTTGTGATCGTCGTGATCGTGGCGGTTGACGCCATGCATTTTAAAGTAAGTGCCGTTGAGGTAGATATGATTGCCCTCGACCGTCACCTCGGCAAGACCCTGGCGATGCGGGACGTACTCGCTCACCTTGTCGCCGTCGTAGACCTCAAACGTAAGATCGTAGAGGAAGGGGTCCTCGGGATTCCAGAAGTGGGCATCGGTCACGCTGCACTCGGCATGGCTGTCGACGCACTCACCCGTAGCCACCACGTTCTCGCCATCGCTGAGCGTAAACACAACGCGGGAAGCGCCCTCGGCAACCGTATCGAGCGTGATCAGAGCGGCATCGCCCTCGCGGTGCGTGCGGAACCTAAAGTCGACCAGGTGCGCGGCGGGACGCTGCATAAGGTACACATCGCGGAAGATGCCCGAGGCCCACCACATGTCCTGATCCTCGATGTAGCTGCCATCGCTGTACTGCAGGACCTTGACCGCAAACAGGTTGTCGCCCTCGACGAGCGCGTCGGTCACGTCGAACTCGGCAGACAGGCGCGAACCCTTGGTCATGCCGATATACTGACCGTTGACGTACAGCTCGCCATAGCTCTCGATGCCGTCGAAGCGAATGATCTCGCGAGCGCCGGCAGGAACGGCGGGAAGGTTGACGATGCGCTGGTAGACGCCCGTGGGGTCGTCGGAGGGAACGAACGGCTGATCAACCGGGAACGGGAAACCCTCGTCGGTGTAGGCAAGGTTGCCATAGCCGTCCACCTGCCACAGGTGCGGAACCTCCACGTGATCCCACTCGGGCTTGTACGTGGAGAGTTCCTCGTTGGAGACGGCAGCGGGGCCCTCAAAGAGGCGGAACTGCCACGAGCCGGACAGCTGGACAAACCCGCGCGACAGCTCGCGGCTGTACGTTGCAGCGAGATCGGCGGTCTCGTAACCCATAAAGTACGCATGGGGTGCCAGGCGGTTCCTGTGGGTGAGCGCTTGGTTTTCCCAATCGTTAATGGCGTCCATGGTGATGCTCCTTCATCATCGTAGTGATTCTTGTGCAACCGGTTGTCCTTATCTTACGGGCGATGTAAAAAACTGTGCAACCGGTTGTCCGCTGAACGGTCGATTTGGCAGGGTTAACGGTGCAACCGGTTGTACAATCGCAACACTTATGTCACCCTGAGTATCGAAACTCAGCACAAGACATCGTTCTTAAGCTCGTAGGCAACCTCCACGCCCGCTGATATCTCACCCACACGAGACGTATTCGATTTCGGCTTGGTTGCAAAACGGCACCGGTCACCGGATATCATGAACGCTGTTCAGGCGCACTATAGTAAGCTGTATCCGCACTAGCCCGTATCAGTGACAACATCGACCGCATTTTCCAGGAGACGCCATGACACAACCAGTTCGCACCGCACCTACGCTTGCCGAGGTTGCCGCAGCTGCCGGCGTGTCGCGCTCCACGGCATCGCGCGCCCTCAACGATTCGCCCCGCATTAGCGAGGAAACCAAAAAGCGCGTCCGCGCGGCGGCCAAGGAAGTCAATTTTGTCCCCAACGCTCGTGGCCGAGCGCTCGCTGTCGGGCGCACGGAAATCATCGCCGTGCTCGTGACCGAGCCTCTGAGTGAACTCTTCAGCGACCCCACCTATAGCGAGTTTTTGAGCGGCATTACCGAGGAACTGTCGGAGTCGTCCTATCTGCCCGTTATCTTGCAGGCGTCTTCTACGCATGAGCGCAACCGCGCACGCGAGCACTTTGAGCGCCGCTCGTTCGACGCCGTGATCGACGTCTCTCCCTACAAAGGCAGCGAGCTGCTCGAGGTGCTGCGCGAGCTGGGCGTACCCACCGTGTTGTGTGGCCAGCTCGAGGGCCACCCCTATCGCGATGTGTTCTCGACGGTCTACTCTGACGACGAAGAGGGCGGACATTTTGCGGCACTCGCCATGAAGGATCGCGGGCGCAAAGATATCGTCGCCGTGTTGGGACCGCAAGACAACCCCGCTGTTGTCGACCGCCTGCGCGGCTACCGTGCCGTCTTGGGCGAAGACCTCCCAGACGCAAACGTTATCTATACCGGCTGGAACAGCGGAGACGGCTATCAGGCCATGCACCAGATCCTCGCGCGCGAGATTGCTTTCGATGGCGTGCTCTGCGGATCGGACCGTATCGCAGCTGGCGTCATCACCGCACTCAACGAGGCAGGCCTATCCGTTCCTGCGGACGTTTCTGTCGTCGGCTTCGACGATCACGAGATTGCGGCGCGCTGCGTCCCCGCGCTCACGACCGTCCGCCAGCCCCTGCGCGAAGAAGGACACATGGCCGCCAACATTGCGCTCGACATGATCAAGGGTGCCGAGCCCACCACCTCCGTGATGCACATGCAGCTGATCCAGAGAGACTCGCTATAAGAAACTGGGGGCAGGCTTTCCGCCAGACAGTTGTTGCGGAAAGCCTGCCCCATTATTTTGCCGAATTCTGGGTCGCGCTTTCCCAGAGGACCCCCTTTGGGAAAGCGCGACCCCTTCTGGACGCAGATTCCGGGTTGTAGTTTCCCGGCGCACGACGGCAAGCCTCCAAACCATGACGTCACGACATAAAAAACGAGGGAAGGCACGCGTCCTTCCCTCGTTACGGGCAATATGTAGCCGCTCGCCTACATCAGGCGCAGGCTGACGTCCTTGAGCTGGGCGCCACTAACGGCACTTGGGGCGCCCGACATAAGGTCGGAGCCGCTGGCCGTCTTGGGGAACGCCATGACGTCGCGGATAGAGTCGGAACCGGTGAGCAGCATGCACACGCGGTCCAGGCCCAGAGCAAAACCACCCATCGGGGGTGCACCAAACTTGAGCGCCTCCATGAGAAAGCCGAACTGCGACTCGGCGCGCTCCTCGGTAAAGCCCAAGAGCTTGAGCATGGACATCTGCATCTCGGCGTTGTGGATACGCATACCGCCGCCACCAGCCTCAAAGCCGTCCATGACAAAGTCATAGGTGCACGAACCGGCTGCCAGCGGATCGGCCTCGATCTTGGCGATGTCGGTCTCGGTCGGCAGGGTAAAGGGCTGGTGCTCGGCTGCATAGGCCTTGCGGTCCTCATCCCAGTGGAACAGCGGGAAGTTGACGACCCACAGGAAGTCGTGGCCCTCGCGCTTGATCTCGAGCGCGTTGGCCATGTGGGAACGCATGCCGCCCAGGATCTCGTCGGAGAGCAGGCGCGGGCCGGCGGCGAACATCACAAGGTCGCCGGGCTCGACGTCCATGCGCTCGCGCAGAGCCGCCATCTCCTCGTCCGAGAAGAACTTGACGATGGGGCTGTTGATGGAGCCGTCCTCGCGGAAGGCGATCCATGCCAGGCCCTTGGCGCCAAACGTGGAAGCCACGCCGGCAAGCTTATCGATCTTGGCACGTGCCCAGGCACCGGCGCCCTTGGCGTTGATGGCCTTGACGACAGAACCCTCCTCGTTTGCAGCAGTCGCAAAGACCTTGAACTTGGAGTTGGCAAAGATGTCGGTCAGGTCGACCAGGTGCATACCATAGCGGGTATCGGGCTTGTCGGAGCCATAGGTGTCCATGGCCTCCCAGTAGTTCATGCGACGCAGCGGCGTGGGCATCTCGACACCCATGCGGCCGAAGGCATCGGCCAGGACCTCTTCGAGCGAGCTCATAACGTCGTTCTGGTCCACGAAGGACATCTCGATATCGACCTGGGTGAACTCGGGCTGACGGTCGGCACGCAGGTCCTCGTCGCGGAAGCACTTGGCAACCTGGTAGTAGCGCTCGACGCCACCGACCATGAGCAGCTGCTTCAGGAGCTGCGGGGACTGCGGCAGGGCGTAAAAGTTGCCCGGCTGGATGCGGCTGGGAACAATGAAGTCGCGGGCGCCCTCGGGCGTGGACTTAAACAGGGAGGGCGTCTCGACCTCCATGAACTCACGGTTGTGCAGCGCCTCGCGAATGGCAAAGGTAAAGTCGGAGCGCAGCTTGAGGTTGGCCATCATCTCGGGACGGCGGAGGTCCAGATAGCGATAGCGCAGGCGGGTGTCCTCGCTGGTCTCGATGCCGTCCTCGATCTGGAACGGCGGGGTGACGGACGTGTTGAGCACCTCGGCGTGGTCGGTCAGGACCTCGATCTCGCCGGTCGCGAGCTTGGTGTTGGTGGTCTCCTCACCACGAGCGCGCACGACGCCGTGGATCTTGATGGGCCACTCGGGACGCATGGTCTCGGCGATCTTAAAGGCATCGCCGTCGGAGTGCTCGGGGTCGAAGGTGAGCTGCGTGATGCCCTCGCGGTCACGAAGGTCGCAGAAGATAAGGCCGCCGTGGTCGCGGCGACGACTCACCCAACCGGTGAGGGTGACCTCTTCGCCCACGTTCTCGAAGCGAAGCTCGCCGCAGGTACGGGTGTGCATGGAATGCTCATCGATGGGACGGGTCTGGCTCATACCAGTGATCCTCCTTTATGGATCTGTGCCGCCCCGTGTCGTTCCGGGCGGCGTCGTACAGATTTGCCCAGCCTGCGTAAACCGCGCAGCCAGACATGGCGTTCTATCTTATCGCACCTGTGTCGATGTGCCGCGGAAAAGTGGCTCCTGCCCAAAGACTTGACGGAGACGAAACAATTGATGCGTCGCGGCACCCATCTGCACGCGTCACGTGCGACAATATGCCCCAATAAAACAGCACTTGGAAAGGCCCGTCATGACTGCACGGCTCATTGTTATGGATATCGACTCCACGCTCATCAACCAGGAGGTCATCGACCTGTTGGGCGAGGAGGCCGGCGTAGGCGAGCAAGTGGCGAAGATCACTGAGCGCGCCATGCGCGGCGAACTGGACTTTAAGCAGGCGCTCGAGGAGCGCGTGGGGCTGCTTGCCGGCTTGGACGAGAGTGTGTTCGAGCGTACCTTTGAGCGCGTGACGTTTACTCCTGGCGCGCTGGAGCTTGTGCGCTCAGCGCACAGCAAGGGCTGGAAGGTCGGCGTGGTAAGCGGCGGCTTCCATGAGGTGGCCGACAAGATCGTGGCCGCCGCGGGCATCGATTTTTGCCTGGCTAACCGCCTAGAGGTCGTGGACGGCAAGCTCACCGGTAAGCTGGCGGCAGACATCGTGACCAAGGAATCCAAGCTCATCCAGCTGCTGGATTGGGCGGTTGAGTGCGGTGTCGACATGGCCCACACCGTCGCGATCGGTGACGGCGCCAACGACATCCCCATGATTCAGGCCGCGGGCACGGGCATCGCGTTTTGCGCCAAGCCCAAGACGCGCGAAGCCGCCCCGTTTGCCATCGATGAGCGCAACCTGATGCTCGCCATGGACATCATCCTGCGCGACTAGTCGATCCTTCTAACAAGAGAATCAGTCTGTCCTATAGTTTCCGAACAATTTTGTCTTAGTGTTCGGAAACATACCCTTTGAGTGCTAGACTTTGCGCCGTCGAAGGGAACATATATGGATAAGCGAGATCTTGAGCAATTGCTGAGCGATGTTGCCGGCGGAGTAGTCACCCCGGCAGTCGCCCTCACGCGCCTCCAGACGGCGCCAACCGCCGATCTGGGTTTTGCGCAGCTCGATCTTTCGCGCGGGGTGCGCCAGGGAGCCGGCGAGGTTGTCTACGGCGCCGGTAAAACCGCCGAGCAAATTGCCGCCATTATCGAAGCGCTGCGCGATGCCGGTCAGGAGCGCATCCTGGTCACGCGCCTGGACAGCGAAAAAGCAGCCCGTACCTCGGAGCTTCTCGGCAACGACATCGACCTGGGATATGCCCCGAACGCCCAGCTCGCCCTGGTGGGTGGCAAGCCC
>CABSMQ010000014.1:0-36438 GCA_902478965.1 uncultured Collinsella sp.
ACGCCGGGCCGACTCGCTTCGGATGGGGCTCTACACCAACTTTCTCGACACTACCTTATTTGGCATTACGATGCTTGGTCGTCCGCTGTTTACGAGCCTGTTCGTTGGCTTGATCCTTGGCGATGTCCAGCAGGGCGTTATCGTCGGCGCTGCTTTGGAGTCCATGTTCATGGGCGCCATCATGGTCGGCGCGGCGGTTCCTCCCGAGGTCTATGCCTCCGGCGTGCTTGGCTGCGCGTTTGCCGTCATTACGGGTACGGGCACGGCAACTGCCGTCGCGCTCGCCCTTCCCGTCTCCGTCTTCCTTCAGGTGTGGCGCAACTTCTGCTACGCCGTTCCGGGTGCCTTTGCCTGCAAGAAGATTGAGACCGCTCTGGCAAATCGCGATCTTGCCAAGGCGAACCTGTACCATCTGACCGTCGTGCCGCTGTCGATTGGCATTCCGTCTGCACTGCTGGTGTTTTGCTCGCTGTTCTTTGGTGCCGACCTCATCAACAATGCGCTCAACGCGATTCCGCAGTTTGTGATGGACGGCCTCAACGTTGCATCCGGCGTCATGGTCTGCATCGGCTTCGCACTTCTTATCAGGACCATGGGCGATAACAAGCTGCTTCCTTGGCTGTTCCTGGGATTCATTATGGTCACCTACCTCAAGATGGACGTTATCGGCGTCGCCGCAGCTGCCATTTGCGTCGCACTGCTCCTGGCCTTCCGCGAGGGCTCGTCCGGTCCGCAGGCGGTTGCCGAGGATGAAGAGGAGGACTTCTAATGGCTACCCAGAACACCGACCTCAAAGAGGCCAAGAAGGACGCGATTATGACTCCCGATATGTATCGGAGCATGTTCCTTCGCCAGTTTACGAGCCAGTGCTCGCAGTCGTACGACAAGATGATGGCAATGGGCTTCATGTACACCATTCAGAAGCCCCTGCGAAAGATCTATCCCAACGACGACGATTACTATGCGGCGCTCGATCGCCATACCGAGTTCTTTAACATCACGCCTCATGTGCTTCCGTTTGTAGCCGGCCTTACGGTTTCGATGGAAGAGCAGGCGGCTGCCGATAAGAACTTCGACACGTCCTCGATTAACGCTATGAAGGTCGGCCTCATGGGACCGCTTTCCGGCATTGGTGATTCGTTCTACTGGGGTACGTTCCGCGTGGTCGCCGCCGGCATTGGTATTGGCATCGCGTCGACGGGCAACCCGCTCGGCCCCATCGTGTACGCGCTCATCTACTCCGTGATTAACTTTGCAACGCGTATCGTCGCCGCCCATCTGGGATACGACCTGGGAACCAAGTTCCTGCAGCAGTCCGAAGAGAACAACCTTATGTCTCGCATGACGCATGCTGCCGGCGTTCTCGGAATGACCGTCATTGGCGCGATGATTGCGGCGCAGGTCTCGCTGTCCACGGCTTTGACCTTTGATGTGGGTGGTTCGGAGATTGTCCTGCAGGATCTGTTCGATTCGATCTTCCCCGGTCTGCTGCCCTTGCTGGCAACGTTCGCTTGCGTTGCCCTCTATAAAAAGGGTGTCAAGACCATTTGGATTATTATTGGCATCTTCGCGATCTGCATCATCGGAACGGGCTTGGGAGTGTTCGCGGCGGCGTAAAGTTGACTGCCATGCTCGCGCGTTGGATAACTAACTGACCGTTTGAAAACGGGGTTCGGCGTAAGGCCGGCCCCGTTTTTTGTTTGAGGGATTTTCCGACCGTCCAATAATCCACGCTCGTCCATCACTCACGTATCTCTCATCTCTCATTCGTCACTAATACGAGAGATAACAGAAAGACGAGAGATAAATACGAGAGATAACTGATCAGCAAAGAGACAAGCAATCATGGTATTGTCTCAATACTGATTGTTCTACCAGCAAAAACATGTTTAAATGAAACAAATGGCAGATATCTTATCTTTCATCTCTCACTTATCTCTAATATGAGAGATGGCAGAAAGATGAGAGATAATTACGAGAGATAACTGAGAGACGAAGGAAATCTATTCGCGGCATTCTCCGCCGGGCCGAGCGAAAGGACATGCAGATGAACGAAAACGAGCTGACCGGTCTGCTCGAGTCTTTAAAGCGCATGGGCTCGGACGATCTTAACGTCGAGGTCAAGGAGAGCGCCACGACGCTTTCCCGCGACGTATGGGAAACGGTTAGCGCATTCGCGAATACCGCTGGCGGAATTATCGTGCTCGGCGTGAGCGAGCGCGCGGGCTTTGTCCCGGTTGAGAACTTTGAGACCGAGAAGGTGCTCAACCAATTCGTAGCGGGCATGGGTGATGCCGGCGGTCGCGGAAAACTGGCCAATCCGCCCAAATACACCATTGAACGCGTGGAGCTCCAGGGCACCGTGGTTCTGGTCATCACGATTGAGGAGCTCGACCCGTCGAGCAAGCCGTGTTATGTCATAGAGCGGGGCGCTCAAGGCGGCAGCTACAAACGCATCGATGACAAAGATGTTCCGCTCTCGTCGACCGAGGTGCTCGCATTGGCGTCATACGGTCGAGCGACTCCGAGCGATCGCGACGCGGTGGCGGGCGCGGGCGCGGACGATCTCGACGAGGCGCTGGTCGACCGTACGATAGATCGGGCTTTCTCGTTGACGCCTCGGGCAATGCGCGGCGCGCCGGACAAGAAAACGAAGCTGGAGCGCCTGAATTTCCTCGACTCCCAGGGCAATGTTACTAAGGCCGGGCTCCTGGCCGCGGGTGCCTATCCTCAGCAGTTCTATCCCAAGCTCTTTATCGATGTGGCGGTCTATGCCGGAACGCAGAAGGGCGCGGCGGGGTCGTTGAGGTTCATGGACCGTACGATCTGCGAGGGAACGTTGGGCGAAATGATCTCGGATGCCGTCGCGGCAATCGCCAAGAATTTGCGGCGAACCTCGACGATCCAAGGCGTCTCGCGTGTCGACTCGCTGGAGATTCCCGAGGAAGTCCTGCGCGAGGCAATCGCCAACGCCGTAATCCACCGAGAATACGGAGATCGGTTCTGTGGGCAGTCGATCGCTGTTGACGTCTTTGATGACCGTATCGAGGTGACGAACCCCGGCGGCCTATACGGGGGAAAGACTCGCGAGAACTTGTTTGACGGCAGCTCCCGATGCCGTAACGCGACGCTCGTGAAACTCATGTCGATTGTCCCGCTGCCGGATGGCGCAGGTTCGCCGGCTGAGGGCAATGGCTCGGGCATCCCGATGATGATCGATGCCATGCGCGCGCATGGTCTGGCCGAGCCCCTGTTCTGCCCGGGGTTCGATCGGTTCAAGGTCGTACTTTACCGTTCAAAGATCGAGCCGGTCGATCATGGCGGGGGCTTAATTGTGACGGCACTCAAACATTACGGCGAGCTGGGGACGCGTGAGCTGGCAGAGCGCACGGGGCTCACAATTTCCCAGGTTAGGTCGCGCGTCAACGCGCTCATTGCTCAAGGCGAGCTTGAGCCCACGGCGCCGGCGACGAGCCGCAACCGCAAGTATCGACTGTTGGAGCGCGTGGAATAAATGCGTTAGCGGACGAGGCGACCCAATAATCGACTCTCGATTGGCGCCCACTAAGGTTAAGCGGTTGTTGCCCAGTTGACGGTGATGCTAAAGACTCGGCTTACGCCGGCATGGCCGCGAACCCGTCCATCAAGAACAGCCTAAGAACCAGCTTGATGACATATCCCGGTTTGACTTCAGCCGCGTCAAAGACATGGCGCTCGGCGAGCTCGCTGCAGTATGTATAGATGTCGCGGATAAGGTCCGCGCCCGAAAGCGTAAACATGTAGCCTGCGTCCGAAAGCGCATTGGGCGCGGCGGGCAACTTGGCCATGTGGCAGAACGTTTGCAGGTCGGGCGCCATAACATTCTGGTAGTCGAGGTGGCCGTTGGCATCCTGTTCGGCAAGCTCCAATTGGCGCACAAAATCCAGCGCCGCTGCTAACACAAAGCTCGGTGTAGGCGCATTGACGTCCTGAGTGGTCGCCACAAGCCTGCCCGCCGCCTGCGTGACAAGCCAAGCGACCTCGCGCTGGCAGCGCACGGCCTTGCGCGTAACCGGCTTGATGGACGAAGAAGAAACGCTCCCCTTAGGCGGATTCGAAGCAGCCATAAGACCCTCCCATGAACAATCCGGTCCAACAAGCCCGGATGAAACACGTGCTACATCAGTATACAGGGGAGTGGGGTGGCGGGGTACGAGCGCGCCAACGGCAAACCGAGAGCATCAACGATGTGCCGATCACGGAATGAGATCTCGTAATAATTGACTCTCGGTCATATTATTGAGGGGCATGACTCGCGTTCGTATGGTTGTAGGTGCTGGCGATGAACGACATTGACCTTGCTGTTCCGTTGATGAATGGACCAAGCTATGACCGTGCCTGCAGTCTTGTGCCTTCTGAATACGTTGAGGCATGGGAGTGGTTTCTGGGTGAGGAGCAGCGCGGCGGCGTTTGGACCAGCCTTCCGCACCACACCAAGGAAGATAGCCCTCAGTATCAGTATCGTTTGAGAATTGGCTCGGACTTCTTTCCCGTAACGCGGGATTCAGGGATCTTCTGGCCGGGCCAGGATCGGGTGAAGCAAGATCCCAATAAGATCTTTGCGCTCTCGGTCCATAACTCCAAAAAGAGCTTCTACACCGATGTGCCTCCGCTCTATTTGGACGATGGTACGTGGGTCATTAAGTACTCGGTTCAAGCGCCGGGTACCGTTGGTTTTCGAGACCAGAATTACAACCGTAAAATGCTCAACTGCATGGAATGTGGCGTCCCAGTCGGAGTCATATTTGCAACCGAGGTGGGCTATAAGGTGCTCGGCCTTGCGTTTGTTGAGCGGTTCGAGCCCGAAAACGGATGGTTTGTTCTGCACGGTCCTGTTCATAAAGGCGGACCGGACCCACGTTTTGCACCCGACATGAGTTATCTGAAGCGCATGCCCGTCGATATTGAGTTTGCCGGACAGGGTGCGACCGACGACGAAAAGGTCCGCTATGCGTTAAGGCGCGAGCGATTGGGGCAACAATGGTTCCGCAAGCAGCTCGTTGCCGCCTATGACGGCCGTTGTGCGGTGTCGGACTGCGGCGTCAGCGAAGCTCTGGAGGCTGCGCATATCGAGAATTACTCGGGACCCAAATCGCAGGTTGCCAGCAACGGCATTCTGCTTCGGCGCGACCTTCATTCCCTATTTGATGCTCACCTGATTTCGTTTGAGCCTGTTTGTGGTGAATATCGGCTGTGTGGATCGTACCTGCTGGATAAGACCGACTACGTTTCCTTTGCGGGTGCGACGCTAAGGCAGCCGAATGAGCATCAGTGGCGACCCAATACGGTGTTTCTTGAGGCCCATCGCATTGAGTTCGATCGCTCGGAAAAGAAGCGTGAAAAGGCGGGGCTTCTGCCGTATTAGCGTATTTGGTTTTGGCATTCTTTGACGATCGTGTCGTTTGATCGGATCGCGTGGCGATGCAATCTCGCGCACGCCCGTCGGTGCATGCTCTTCCTGATTTGTATAGCGAGAGGGGAGCGTGTATGAGCTGGCGAGGCGATGTCGCGATGGGGAAGTACGGAAAACTGCCGCGTGCCCTTATCGACAACAATATGTTTCCGAGCGTAGAGGTTGATTGCGGGTCGTTTGTCGTTGCCTGCCCTTGCTGCGGCTCGCAAATACCGTGTCTCGACATTCGGTTCATCGATGCGCACGACAAACTCAGTGACGAAGTGAGGAAACGCACGGGCGTTCATATGCCGGTGTATCCGGAGAAATGCTCTGTTTGTGGCCTCGATATCGTGTACGACGCCGGCGACGAGGGATAGGTGATGCGGAGGAGCTGGCTGTGAAGGCCTCTCCGTCTCTACAAATAAACCCCCTCACCGAGTTGCCTGTGGAACTCGGCGTGATGGTCGCGTGCCCAGGTAAAGAGCGCCTGGTCAAAGTCGGTGCGCGTGGCTGGGATGCCAAAGACGCCGGCAACTTCGACGCGAACAAACTCCAGTGCCGGCAGCTTGTTGATGGCGGTGAGGGCAAACGGGGACGAGGGCTCTTCGAGCAGATAGCGACTGCCTTGCAACGCGTCGCAACTGGTGCACGTGTTGCCGAGCGACGGGGCTTTGGAGGCTCGCGCGCCTACGGGCTTGTAGCCGCAGCGCTTATGAAGGTAGTCGCGGATCTCGCCCGGCACGCAGCCAAGAGCGGGCACGATGGCGAGTGCGTTGGCGTTGGCCGTGTCGATGACAATGTGCCCGGCTTCGTTGGGCGCGTGTGCGATGGCGATGCTCTCGTCGTTATCGGTTCGATAGGGAATGCCAAAGGCCGCGACCGAGGTCTCTTTGTGGCACTTCCAGCACTCGCGCTTGCCCAGTACTAGAAATATA
Organism: uncultured Collinsella sp.; assembly: GCA_902478965.1. GTDB lineage: Bacteria > Actinomycetota > Coriobacteriia > Coriobacteriales > Coriobacteriaceae > Collinsella. The sequence goes on from CABSMQ010000014.1 coordinate 6,370, forward strand.
TACGGCGCAGAGGGGTCGGATCGGTCAACACCGGGCAGCCACTCGGCAAAGGGCTCGGGGTTGACGCCGCTGGGTACATACCAGATCTTCTTGGTCCGGTCCCATTTGGCGCCCAGCGCCTTGGCTTCTTCTTTGTGCGAAAAGGGAACATCGAGCTCGGTGCGCATGGCGGCTCCTTGGTGCTGCAGGTGCAAGTGGCTCAAGGATACCGCAGGGCGCAGACATCGCGGCGTTTTGCTGAGAAGTTGCGGTGCGGACTGATTGGTTATGCCGATGGATAGATCGGCAAGTAGATGGTCGGCTTTTGGCTAGTTGGGCGGTTGGAACTGCCGGCGGATTTAGCGACATAAAACAAAACAGCCCAGAGGGCATAGCCTCTGAGCTGCGAACATTTGGTGGGCGTTAGAAGATTTGAACTTCTGACCTCTTCCGTGTCAGGGAAGCGCTCTCCCCCTGAGCTAAACGCCCGATCAAGGGTGCGCAAGCGCGCAAGGGATAATATAACGGAGCCTGAACTCGGTGGCAAGAACATTTTTAAAAATCGCTTACATTGTGGAATTCGGGGGCTTTGTCATATCCATCTCAAAAGTGCCTGCTGCCGCGATTTGGCTGTCGCATAATGCAAGGCCATTGCGGTATCGAGCTATGGAAAGACGCTTGCGGAATTGTCCTACCGATAAGCGGACAAGCCTCCAGCTGGTGACTTCGCCGTGGTAAGGTAAGCCGAATTGTTTCCAGGCTGTTTCGGGGGAGTGGAATGAGCAAAGAGTGTGTCGAGCAGGTCGAAGGCGCAGGGGCTTCGGTGCCGATGACCGATATATCGAACATTGATGTGCCCGAGGGCACCGACGAGCTCAGCCGTGACACCCGTCGCGCATGGCGCGAGCGCCTTAACGATGCGTCGTCGCGCAAGATGATCACGGGCGTCTTGGCTACGCTGGTGGGCGGTTCGTTTTGGGGCTTCTCGGGCACCAGCGCGAGCTTTCTGTTCGATACCTACCACGTCGACACCTTGTGGCTTATGAGCGTGCGTCAGATTCTCGCCGGTCTACTCTTTATGGCTGTGGTTTTCACGCGCGACCGCGCACGCCTGGTTAAGCTCTGGACCACACCCGCCGATCGCAAGCAGCTGCTGCTCTTTACCGCCTTTGGCCTGCTGTTCAACCAGTTTTGCTATCTTTCGGCCGTGCGCCTGACGAACGCCGGAACCGCGACGGTGCTCCAGTGCCTGCAGCTCGTTATCATCATGGGCTACGCCTGCGTGACCGATCGCCGCATGCCGCGTACTCGCGAAGTCATCGGCATTGGCCTGGCTCTGGGTGGAACCTTTTTAATTGCCACCGGCGGCGACCCTACCAGCCTGAATATCTCGCCGCTTGGCCTGGCAGCAGGTCTTATGTGTGCGGTCAGCGCCGCGTGTATGGCGGTGATTCCCGCCAAGATCCTGCCCGAATACGGTAGCCCCATCGTCACGGGCTCGGCAATGCTCACGGCGGGCGTGGTCTCGTGCGTCTTCGTGCAGCCCTGGGCGCATATGCCGGCGCTCGACGCTGCCGGCATCGAGGCGCTCGCGGTGTTCGTGGTTATCGGCTCGTTTTTTGCTTACATGCTTTATATGCAGGGCGTTAAGGACATCGGCTCGGTGCGCGCGAGCCTCATCGGAACTGTGGAGCCGGTTTCGGCGACCATCACCAGCGCCGTTATGCTGGGGACGGTGTTTTTGCCGACCGACCTTATCGGCTTTGTCATGATCATCGTGATGATGTTCCTCACGGTGTAGCTGGCGCCGCTGCCAAGACGGAAAAGGTGTTGTGCCGCATTTTCGCCAATTGACGTCCGTGTCTGGAGTTTAGCTGTCGATGCTCAAAATGCCATAAACTAGTAACGTTATGGACTTTTTCATTGCGACTCAATTGCGAGGATTTCTTTATGGCTGGTAATCACTTTAAGGGCAGCGATAGCGGCCGTCCTGCAGTTCCGCCGCGTCCGAACGAGGCTGGTAAGGCCGGCACGCCGGGCGGCGCTGGACAGGGCGGTTCCGGTAAGCGCGTGTCCCCGGGCGAGACGGCGATGTTTACCGCTCTGTACGAGCAGTCTCAAAAGGCAAAAAAGACCGGCCGTGCAAGAGGGAATGTCTTTGCGGGCGGTGCAACCTCCGCGTCGCAGCCGAGCGGGGCTCCTTCGGTGCCTGCGAACAACGCAGGTGCTGCCAACGCCGCGAATGCTGCCGGCAACGTTAATGCCGGCAAGGTCGCCAACAATACTCCCTCTGCTGGTGGCGCGGGGCTTACGGGTAACCTTGGCACGATTTACACCGGCGCCTCCGAGACTGGCACGTTCGCCCGCCTGGATGATAGCGGTGCCGAGTTTGCGGGCTCGGGTTCCAAGGAAGATTATTACGATTTTGGCTTGAACTACGGTAGCGATGCTTCGTCGAGTTCGACCTCTGACGGTCTGGTCCGTCATCGCCATCGCAAGGGCGAGCGCAAAAAGCGTCACACCGGCGCCGTTATTGCCGCTGTAGTCGCGGTGCTTCTCGTTGTGCTTGGCGCAAGCGGCTTTATGCTGCTTAACTCGGCAAAGACCGTAAAGAGCGAAGCGAAGGAGGCTGTCGAGATCGTCGGTGGCCTTAAGGACAAGGTCACGTCGGGCGATTTTTCGACGCTGCCTGACGACGCGAAGAAGATCGATGAGCTCTGTAACAGCATGAAGGCGAAGACCTCGAGCCCGCTGTGGGCGGCGGCTTCGTTTATCCCGGTGTATGGCAGCGATATCAATGCGGCCCGCACCATGATTGACGCCCTGTCCGATGTCTCGAGCAATGCGCTGGTTCCCATGGCCGACAACCTCTCGCAGGCTACGCCCGGCAAGCTGTTCCAGGACGGCATGATTAACGTGTCCGCGCTGCAGGCGGTCGCCGATTCGCTTTCCAGCAGCTCGAAGGTGTTCAAGAGCGCCAACGAGAAGATCCAGGGCATTGGCGATACTCATATTTCCCAGGTGACTGAGCTGGTCGATAAGGCCAAGGACGGCTTTGCCACCCTCAACGGCGCGGTTGACGCGGCGGAGAAGGTCGCCCCCGTCCTTCCCCAGATGCTCGGCGCCAACGGCCAGACGCGCAACTACCTTGTGTACGCCATGAACAACGTCGAGATTCGTGCCTGCGGCGGCTTTGGCGGTTCGCAGGGCCTGATTTCGGTCACCGACGGCCAGATGTCGATTGGCGAGTTTGTTCCCCGCATTGGACTCAGCGAGGATGAGGCAGTCGAGAGCGTCGATGAAGAGGATGAGGCGCTGTTCGGCAACCACAGTAACCTGTACAACTCGGGCAACACCTATTCGCCCGACTGGCCCCGTAATTCGCAGCGTGTCGCCGCGCTGTGGAAGTCTGAATATGGTCAGGACGTCGATGGCGTCATTGGTATCGATCCGGTATTCCTGCAGTATCTGTTGGGCCTCGTGGGTAATGTTTCACTGCCCGACGGTACAGTCGTTGACGGTACTAACGCGGCGAAGGTGCTTATGCATGATGTGTACTGGAACTATCCGGTCGAGGAGTCGGACGGCATCTTTGCATCCGTCGCCAGCGCTGCCTTTGACAAGATCCTTGGCGGTATCGGCGACGTCGATGTCGCGAACCTTGTCAGCGCCGTTGAGCGCGGTGCCGAAGAGGGCCGCCTGATCGCGTGGATGAAAAACGATGACGAGCAGAACGCTATCAAGGAGATGAACATCGACGCCTCACTGCCCGATCCGGATGACCCGAGTGAAGATCCCGTTGCTGGTGTCTACTTTAACAACCTGAGCTTCTCCAAGCTCGACTGGTATCTGAACGCCGATACGCAGATTGGTCAGGGCGTGAAGAACGGCGACGGCGCTTGCTCGTATCGCATCACCGTTACCCTGACGAACATCATGACGCAGGAGGAGGCAGGTAAGCTGCCCGACTACGTAGCGGCCAGTGCGCCTGGGACCTCGCGTGACGATGAGCGCTTGTATGTATCACTGTTTGCGCCGACAGGCGGCAGCATTACCGATCTAACCGTCGAGGGGACTCAGTTTGGACTGTTCGCTGCCACTTGGCACGGAGTTCCCTGCTATTCAGGAACCGTTGACCTGCATGCTGGCGAGACGACGACGATCACGTATACGCTGACCACGTCGGCCGAGGCGGGGAACAAGCCGCTTACGCTGCGTCAGACTCCTACATGCCAGGCGGCTCGCGACAGCGTGTCGGCGTAGGGTTTTTCTGGTAGTGCAGATAATCGAGTACCATTTTGGGGCGGACAGGCAATCTGTCCGCCCCTATTTTGTAAGGAGAGCGCATGAAGTACTTTGGCACCGACGGCTTTCGCGGTGAGGCCAACGTTGGGCTGACGGTAGAGCACGCTTATAAGATTGGCCGTTTTGTGGGCTGGTATTACGGCGCCAACCGCGAGCGCAAGGCGCGCGTCATCGTGGGCAAGGACACACGTCGCTCGAGCTATATGTTCGAGGCGGCGCTGGTGAGCGGCCTGGTCGCGAGCGGTGCGGACGCCTATATGCTGCACGTGATCCCCACGCCGGGCGTAGCGCATCAGACCGTGGAAGGCTGCTTCGATTGCGGCATCATGATCAGCGCAAGCCACAACCCGTTTTGCGATAACGGCATTAAGCTCGTCAATAGCGACGGTTTTAAGATGGACGAGGATGTACTGGAGCTCATCGAGGAATACATCGATGGCAAGAGCGAAGTTCCGCTGGCCACGGGCAACCACATCGGTGCCACGGTGGACTACATGCAGGGCCGCAACCGCTACATTGCTTCGCTCATTGCAAGTGCGAACTTTTCGCTGCAGGGTGTCAAGATCGGTATCGACTGCGCCAACGGCTCGGCTTCCTCGGTGGCCAAGCCGGTGTTTGACGCGCTCGGTGCCGACGTGCGCGTGATCAATGCCGCGCCCGACGGCTTTAACATCAATGTCGACTGCGGTTCCACGCATATGGAGCGCCTGCAGCGCCATGTGGTGGAGCAGGGCCTGGACGTGGGCTTTGCCTATGACGGCGATGCCGATCGCTGCCTGGCCGTGGACGAGCGCGGTCGCGTGGTAGACGGCGATCAGATCCTGTACGTGTGCGGCGTGTATCTGAACAAGCACGGGCGACTCTCGGGCGGTACCGTGGTGCCGACGATTGCCAGCAACTTTGGCCTGGTCAAGTCGCTGGAGCTTGCCGGTCTGAGCGCCGTGACCAGCGGCGTGGGCGACCGTCACGTGTATGCCAAGATGCGCGAGGGCGGCTACAGCCTGGGTGGCGAGCAGACGGGCCATACGATCTTTGGCGATATCGAGCGCACGGGCGACGGCATTATGACCTCGCTGCGCGTGATGGAAGTGATTCGTGCCGAGCGCGAGATGCTCTCGCAGCTCACGGCTCCGTGCAAGCTGCTGCCGCAGGCGCAGGTGGCCGTGCACGTGGCGGACAAGGACGCCGCGCTCGAGAACATGGGCGTGCAGAACGCCATCGCCGAGGCCGAGGCTGCGCTGGCAGGCGAGGGCCGCGTGCTCGTGCGCAAGAGCGGAACCGAGTCGGTTATCCGCGTGCTGGCCGAGGCGCCCGACCAAGCATCTGCCGATGCCGCCATGAAGCGCATCGCCGCCGCGCTGGAAGCTCTGTAAGGTAGTCATTGGGGACGTTCTTAAACGACTAGGTGGAAAGGGGGACGCTGCGGATTGGTTCCGCGGCGTCCCCTTTGCGTTGGCGTGTCGGTTATGCCTTACAGCTCGTAGAGCGTGGTGAACTTGTCCTGCAGGTAGCTGCAGTAGTAGCGGGCATCGAACGCCATGCCGCATGCGCCCTTGATGAGCTCCGGCGCGTCCTTGGCGCGGCCCCACTGCCAAATGTGCTCGCCCAGCCAGGCACGGACGGGCGCCAGATCGCCGCTCGCGCAGGCACCGGTAAGGTCGATGCCGTCGCGGCACATGGCCGGCATGAACATGGCGTCGTAGGCGCTGCCCAGCGCATAGGTGGGGAAGTAACCAAACGAGCCACCGCTCCAGTGTGTATCCTGCAGGCACCCGTGCGTGTCGTCAGGAACGGGAATGCCCAGGTACTCGTTCATAAAGCGATTCCAAAGTGCGGGGATGTCCTTGGCCGTGGCCTCGCCGGCAAACAGCATGCGCTCGATCTCGTAGCGCACCATAACGTGCAGCGGATAGGTGAGCTCGTCGGCCTCGGTGCGGATCAGCGAAGGCTGCGCGATGTTCACGGCGTGGTAGAGCGTGTCCTCGTCGACGCCGCCGTAGACCTCGGGTGCGTGTCGGCGCAGCACCTCGAGCAGCGGTCCCATAAAGGCGCGGCTGCGGCCCACGGTGTTCTCAAAGAAGCGGCTCTGGCTCTCGTGGATGCCCATGGAGGTGCCGCCCTCCAGGCAGGTGCGCGCATAGGCGGGATTGACGCCCAGCTCGTACATGGTGTGCCCCGCCTCGTGGATGATGCTGTAGACGTTGGAGATGCAATCGTCCTCGTAGATGTGTGTCGCGATGCGCGCGTCACCCACGGCAAAGCCCTCGCTAAACGGGTGCTCGGTAAAGGCAAGCGTGGTGTCGTCCAGGTCTAGGCCGACGAGCTTCATCAGGTCGAAGCTCATGGCGCGCTGGGCGGCCTCGGGCACGCGGGCATGCAAAAAGTCGGCAGCGGGCTGCTGGCCGCGCTCGCCGATGGCGTGCACGAGCGGCACGACCGTGGCCTTGACCTCGTCACAAAACGCGTCGAAGCTCTTGGCAGAAAGGCCGCGCTCATACTGGTCGAGCCAAACGTCGTATGGGTCGCGCTTGGGGTCCATGAGTTCGGCCTGATGCTTAAGTTGGGCGACGATTCTATCCACATAGGGCTCAAAGCTCGCCCAGTCGTTGGCCGTCTTGGCCTTGTGCCACACGGCGTCGGCCTCGCAGGTGAGCCTGGTCCAGGCCTCGGCCTCCTCGGTAGGAATAACGCTTGCCTCGCGCTGGTCGCGGCCGAGCACGCGAATCTCGTCGAGCAGCTGCGGGTCGTCTACGTGTCCGCCTGCAACCGTCTCGCGCGCTAACGAGCGTACGAGCTCAACGGACTTCTCGCTGGTCAGCAGCTTGTGATGCTCGCCGGCAAGCGTGCCCATGGCGTCGGCACGGGCGGCAGCGCCGTTGGCAGGAGCAATCGTCGCTCCATCGAACTCGGCAATCTTGAGCAGGTACTCGCGAGTCCACAGCTTGCCCTCGAGTTTGCGGAACTTTTTGACGGCCTTGTCGACTTTAGCGGCCTTGACGCCCTTGGCGGCCTTTGCCACGGCGGCCTTGGCCTTCTTATCGAGTTTCTTTCCCATACCGTATCCTTAATCTCGCAGGCCGAGCGCCGCAGGCGGGTGCGCGGCCAGTTTGCACAGCTACCTGCCTTGTACCCAGCGCGAACAAAACGGAACGCGGCGATGCGCTCGCGAAATGTGTTATCCTATAGCCCAATGCGTTGACGGAGAGGGTTTTGCCCGCCGCGTCGCCGGCAAGAGAGGGAAGGTCATGGGCTGCAAGCCTTCCTGCGGTGGCAAGGGCCAAGCGTTCACTCCCGAGCAGCGACCTCAACGGGCACGCGGCCAGTGGCAGCAAAGTCCCAGTAGGGAAGCCGTGAGCCTCGCGACAAGAGGCACAGAGTGGGCGCGGCGGGCCAGACATCCGCCGGGTCAAACAAGGTGGTACCGCGGAATTCAACCGTCCTTGGGCAATGTACATGCCCGAGGGCGGTTTTTTTGTTACCGAACCGGGCCGCGCATCCGCAACATCGGGCGGCGTCAGCCGTCCCGGAGCGCGGATGTGCGAGAGACGAAAGGGAAGACATGAGTCTGATTGATGATCTGGTCAAACTCGAGGAAGAGGCCAAGGAGCTCGTCACTAGCGCTGACGACGCCGCCAAGCTCGAGGCCGCGCGCGTTGAGCTGCTCGGCCGCAAGGGCCGTATCACCGGCCTGATGCGCATGATGGGCAAGCTCGCTCCCGAGGATCGTCCCATGATGGGCAAACGCGCCAACGAGATGCGCCAGCTGATCGAGGGCATGCTCGACGAGCGCACCACCGAGATGAAGGCCGCCGCCCTCAAGCACGCACTCGAGCACGAGGCCGTCGACATCACGCTGCCGGGCATCCGTCCGCAGATCGGTCACCAGCACCTGATCAAGCAGATCATCGAGGAGGCCGAGGACATCTTCTGCGGCATCGGCTACACCGTCGAGTCCGGCCCCATGGTCGATACTTCCTACTACAACTTCACTGCGCTCAACGCCCCCATGGATCACCCGAGCCGCTCGGCTCGCGACACGTTCTATGTGGTCGACAACAACCCCGGCAGCGTCGCGCATCCCGAGGCTCACGCTCACGGCGAGTCCGACGTGCTGCTGCGCACCCAGACCTCGGGCGTGCAGATCCACACCATGGAGTCGCAGAAGCCGCCCATCTACATGATCTGCCCGGGCACCGTCTACCGTCCCGACACGGCCGACGCCTGCCACCTGCCGCAGTTCAACCAGATCGAGGGCCTAGTCGTCGACGAGGGCATCACCTTTGGCGATCTTAAGGGCACGCTCGACTACTTTGTTAAGTGCATGTTTGGCGAGGACCGCAAGACGCGCTACCGTCCGCACTTCTTCCCCTTCACCGAGCCTAGCTGCGAGGTGGACGTGAGCTGCCACGTCTGCGGCGGCAAGGGCTGCAACTTCTGCAAGCACAGCGGCTGGATCGAGATCCTGGGCTGTGGCATGGTCGACCCCAACGTCCTGATCAACTGCGGCATCGACCCCGAGAAGTACACCGGCTTCGCCTTTGGCATTGGTGCCGAGCGCGTCGCGGCACTGCGCTACGACCTGCCCGACCTGCGCACGTTGATGACTGGTGACATGAGGTTCTTGAACCAGTTCTAGAACGCTTTCTTCTTAGTTGCAGTTTCCGGCTCAAAGCCGCATTTATGAAAGGAGACCAGTTAGATGCGCGTTTCTTACGACTGGCTCAAGACCATGATCGATATTCCGGAGGATCCCAAGACCCTTTCGGACGAATATATCCGTACCGGCACCGAGGTCGAGGCGATCGACACCGTGGGCGAGTCCTTCGACCACGTGGTGACCGCCAAGGTGCTCACCAAGATCCCGCACCCCGATAGCGACCACATGTATGTGTGCTCGGTCGATGTGGGCGACAAGAATCTCGACGCCGACGGCAATCCCGCTCCGCTGCAGATCGTCTGCGGCGCGCAGAACTTCGAGGCCGGCGACCACATCGTCACGGCCATGATTGGCGCCGTGCTTCCCGGCGACGTCAAGATCAAGAAGAGCAAGCTTCGCGGCGTCGTGTCCATGGGCATGAACTGCTCCGCGCGCGAGCTCGGCCTGGGTGGCGACCACTCCGGCATCATGATCCTGCCCGAGGATACGCCCTGCGGCATGCCGTTTGCCGAGTACGTGGGCTCGAGCGACACCGTGCTCGACTGTGAGATCACGCCCAACCGTCCCGACTGCCTGTCCATGATCGGCATGGCCCGCGAGACCGGCGCCATCTTCGACCGCGATTTCCACGTTGAGCTGCCCGCTATCAAGGCGGAGACCGGCCGCGCGACCGACGACGAGCTTTCGGTCGAGATTGCCGACGAGGGCCTGTGCGACCGCTACGTCGCCCGCATCGTGCGCAACGTGAAGGTCGGCCCCTCGCCCGACTGGATGGTCAAGCGCCTCAACGCCCTGGGCGTGCGCCCGCACAACAACATCGTCGACATCACCAACTACGTGATGATGCTCACCGGCCAGCCGCTGCACGCCTTTGACCTGGACACCTTTGCCGAGCGCGATGGCCACCGTCGCGTGGTGGTTCGCGCCGCCCAGCAGGATGAGAAGTTCACGACGCTCGACGGCGAGGAGCGCACGCTTGACGCCGGCATGGGCCTTATCACCGACGGCGAGCGTCCCGTGGCGTTGGCCGGCGTTATGGGCGGCATGGATTCCGAGATTGAGGACGACACCGTCGACGTGATGGTCGAAAGTGCCTGCTTCAACGCCGGTCGCACCTCGCACACCAGCCGCGACCTGTCGCTGATCTCTGACGCCTCCATTCGCTTTGAGCGCCAGGTCGATGAGACCGGCTGCGTGGATGTGGCCAACGTTACCTGCGCGCTCATCGAGGAGATCGCCGGCGGCGAGGTCGCTCCCGGCTACGTCGACGTGTTCCCCGCGCCCAAGACCATCGACAGCATCAAGCTGCGCCTGGCCCGCGTGCATGCCATCTGCGGCGCCGACATCGAGCCCGACTTTATCGAGCGTTCGCTCACCCGCCTGGGCTGCACCGTCGAGCGCGACGGCGAGGACTTTATGGTCACTCCGCCGAGCTTCCGCCCCGACCTGCCGCGCGAGATCGATCTGATTGAGGAGGTCCTGCGCCTGTGGGGCATGGGCCGCGTGACGGCGACCATCCCGGCCGCCAAGAACCACATCGGCGGTCTGACCCGCGAGCAGAAGCTCACCCGCAAGGTCGGCGAGATCCTGCGCGCCTGCGGCCTCAACGAGACCACGACCTTTGGCTTTGCCGCCCCGGGCGACCTGGAGAAGATCGGCATGTCCACCGAGGGCCGCGGCTGCCCCGTGGTGCTCATGAATCCGCTGGTGGCCGAGCAGACCGAGATGCGTCGCTCGCTGCTGCCGGGCCTGCTGCAATCCGTGGCCTATAACGAGGCCCACGGCACGCCCAACGTGCACCTGTACGAGGTCGGCAGCCTGTTCCACGGCCGCGAGAATGCCAGCCTGCCCAAGGAGACCAAGTCCGTGGCGGGCGTGCTCTCGGGCCAGTGGAGCGAGCAGTCTTGGAGCATGAAGTACCGCAAGCTGCGTTTCTTCTTTGGCAAGGGCATTGTCGAGGAGCTGCTCGCCCAGCTGCGTATCGAGAAGGTCCGCTTCCGTCCCGCCGAGGGCGAGGGCTATGCCTTCTTGCAGCCGGGTCGCGCCGCCGAGGTTCTGTCCGGCGGTACCGTGCTGGGCTGGGTCGGCGAGATCCACCCCGAGGCGCGCGAGGCGATGGGCATCGATGAGGTCGTCGTTGCCTTTGAGCTCGACCTGGACAAGCTGATCAAGGGCGCCCGCAATCAGGAGAACTACCGCGAGTTCTCGCAGTACCCTGCCGTTGAGCACGACCTTGCTATCGTAGTCGACAACACTGTGACCTGCGAGGATCTTGAGCGCCGTATTACCAGTGCCGGCGGCAAGCTGCTCGAGGGCGTGCGCCTGTTCGACGTCTACCGCGATCCCATCCGCATCGGAGCAGGCAAAAAGTCCATGGCCTTTGCGCTTACGTATCGCTCCGACGACCACACGCTCACCAGCGAAGAGGTCGAGAAGGCGCACCAGAAGATCGTCACCAAGGTGTGCAAGGGCGTAAACGGCGAGGTCCGCGGCTAGGTTCTACGCTGGGGTATGGGTCAGCGGTGGCTGCCGCCGAGTCCTACGTGACCGCTATGCTCGGTATGAGGCACCGTTGAGCCTGCATATATGACACGCGCATTACATAACGGCGTGCTGCTTTGTCGGCAGTGCGCCGTTTTGCTATGATAGCCCGCGTCGTGTTACGAGTCTGACATTACGTAACACTGGAAAGGTGATTCAAACGGCGTTGCAATTCCGTGCGGCGATAACCGGGAGGCGTGCATGCACATTCCAGATAATTATCTGTCCCCGCAGACCGATGCCGTCATGGCGGTGGCGATGGTGCCCGTTTGGGTCCACTGCATCAAGAAGGTGCGCGCCACGCTCGATCGCGAGCACATGGCTTTCCTGGGCATCTGCGCCGCGTTCTCCTTCTTGCTCATGATGTTCAACGTGCCGCTGCCTGGCGGCACCACGGGCCACGCCGTCGGCGGCGCGCTCATCGCGCTGCTGCTGGGCCCCGAGGCCGCGGCTATCGCGGTTTCGGTCGCGCTGGCGCTGCAAGCGCTGCTGTTTGGCGACGGCGGCATCCTGTCCTTTGTCGCTAACTGCTTTAACATGGCCTTCGTGTTGCCGTTTGCCGCAGCCATCGTGTTCCGCGCGCTTAACAGCCGTTTGCACGACAAGAGCTGGGGCACCTCGGTTTCGGCCATCGTAAGCGGCTGGGTCGGCCTGTGCCTGGCGGCCCTGTGCGCAGCAATCGAGTTTGGTATTCAGCCGATGCTTTTCACGAATGCTTCGGGCGCTCCGCTGTACTGCCCCTTCCCGTTGTCCGTGGCCATTCCGGCCATGTTGATCCCGCATATGCTGGTTGCCGGCGTAGTCGAGGGCGTGGCGACTGCCGCGATCTACGGCTTTATCAAGAAGACGGCGCCGGGCGTTATCGTCGGCCCCGAAGCCGCCGATGGACAGCTTACTGCCGAGGGCGCAGCCGCCAAGAAGACCTCGCTGGTCCCCACGCTCATCCTGGTCGCCGTGCTTGTCGTGGCCACGCCGCTGGGCCTGCTGGCCACGGGTGACGCATGGGGCGAGTGGGACGCCGAGGGCGCCGCGACCGCCGTTCAGGAGGCTGGTGACGACAGTCTGCAGACTTCGGTTGGCCTCGATACTCCGACCTTTGCCGATGCCCTGCCCACGGGCGATTATCTGCAGGCCTATTCCGAGGAGCAGGGCCTTGGCTTTGCCGGTCAGGCTGCCATGTATATCCTGTCCGGCGTGATTGGCGTGGCGGTGCTCACCATCGCATTCCGCCTGATCTCGCTGACGGTTAAGGAAAGCGGTGCTCATGGCAATAGCCGAGCTGCCTAGCTGGCTTGCGGTCGAGCAGCGTTACGAGCCCGTGGGGGCTCGGCATCGTGTGATGCAAAAGAATGTCCTGCACCTGGCGAGCCTGCTTGAGCGGGTTCGCCTGGGTGGAGGCGCGCACGAGGGCGGGTCGATGGTCGACCGCGCCCTTTCTTGCGTTTCGTCTCCGGTGCGCCTGGTGGGGATGTTCGTTTGCGTCCTGTGCGTGTGTCTGACGCAGAGCCCGCTGTACCTGATGCTGATGGCGGCTATCGCGCTGGTGCTGGTCGCGGTGCGCCCCGCGCGCGGGTTGCGCGCGACTTTTGTACCGGCGCTTGGCGCCACGGGGCTTGCGGTGGTTCTGGCGCTGCCTGCCCTGTTGCTGAGCGCGTCTGCCATGGGCGCCATGCTCAAGATCGCGCTCAAGACGTTTATTAATGTGTCGCTGGTGCTGGGTGTTTCGTGGACGCTCACCTGGAGCCGCATGTCGGCGGCGCTCAAAATACTGCACCTGCCCGACGAGGTTATCTTTACGTTTGATATGGCGCTCAAGCATATTGAGGTGCTGGGACGCACGGCGCACGATCTGTGCGAATCGGTCATGCTACGCAGCGTTGGCCGTGCGCCTGAGGGATTTTCGCGTACCGATTCGATCGCGGGTATCATGGGCATGACCTTTATCAAGGCGATGGAATGCAGCCGCGCGATGGACGAGGCTATGCTTTGCCGCGGCTTTGCCGGTGCGTATCCGGCGCCCGCGCGGAGCGGCTTTGGCTGGCGCGATGCGGTCTATGCGGCCGGCGTGGCGCTGCTGGCAGTGTTGTGCGCCGTGCTGTAGGCGCTGCTGGTTCCGACTGGGGATGCAAATGGGGAAGGGCGATGTTTTGACGATCGATATGAATAGTGCGGCGGGCACGAACGGTGTTGCCGGCGCTGAGGCCACGCCGCTCATCGAGCTGCGCGACGTGGTGTTCTCCTATGCGGGACATACGGTTGTCGATGGCGTGTCGCTGCGGGTCGATCGTGGTGAACTCGTTGCCCTGCTCGGCCCTAACGGCTGCGGCAAGACGACGATCATGCGCCTTATCAACGGCCTTGAACTCGCGGACGCAGGGGCATACCTGTTTGACGGGCACTTGATCGATGCGGCGTTTCTAAAGGATTCTGCGGCCGCTCAGCGTTTTCATCAGCGCGTGGGCTTTGTGTTCCAGAATGCCGATGCGCAGCTCTTTTGCGCCACGGTGGGCGAGGAGGTCGCGTTTGGCCCGGCTCAAATGGGGCTGCCAGCAGACGAGCTCGAGCGTCGCGTTCGCGACGCCATGGAGCTGTTCCAGGTTGCCGATCTGGTCGACGCCTCGCCCTATCAGCTTTCGGGCGGGCAAAAGAAGCGTGTGGCGCTGGCGGCAGTCGTATCGATGAACCCCGATATCCTAGTGCTCGACGAACCTACTAATGGGCTCGACGAGGATTCATGCGACATCGTGGTCAACTTCTTGCTGGCCTACGTCGCGGCGGGTAAGACGGTCTTGATGAGCACACATCACCAGGATTTGGTGCGACGCCTGGGTGCCCGTGCAATCTATATCGATCGATATCACCATGTGGTCGAGGCGCCTTCACCGTCGTATGGAACCGAAAGCGGTGCTACGGACTAGTTGCTGCGTAGAGCGTGCGTAGCCGCCCGCGCGGCTTTGCCGTGATGGTATAGTTATCCAGGTTTTTTATGGGGGTGGCTATGCCAAGCTGGAACATTCATATCGCTCAGACGGAGCGTTTGCTGGAGCGCACCGGTGCGCTTGCCAAGAGCGTGCGCGACCGCAATGCCTTTTTGTTTGGCTGCGTGGTTCCGGATATTTTCGTGGGCTATATGGTCCCTGGCATCGCCGATCCCATCCCGTATCGCATTACGCACTTTGCCAAGCCCGAGCCTATCCCCAAGCCGCGCGAGCATGAGTTTTGGGATACCTATGTGGCGCCGCTGCTCAAAGGGGCGCTTGTTGGTGCGCCAGCTGCCGCGACCTCGATTGCCGAGGAGCGCGAGCGACTCAATCGGGTGCATTATCCCCAACGCTACAAGGATGCCGAGCCGGTTGCCGGTCCCGGTGCTAGCGAGCTTTCGCTCGCGCCCGATGACGTGGCGCAGTCGCTGCTCGATCTGACGCTGGGCGTTTGGTCTCACCTCGTGGCCGATACCGTGTGGAATACGCGTGTGAATCAGTACCTGGAGGCGCACGGCGGCAAACCGTGCGAGGAATTCCGCATTAAAAAGCAAGGCGACTTTGACTGGTTTGGCAAGACACTCGGCATCGTTTCGATTCCGCGCGCGACCGATCGCCTGTATGCTGCGGCGACCCGTTTTGGTCAGTATCCCATCCATAAGGAGTATGTGCTCAAGACCATTGGCGTTATGCACGAGATTGTACGCGAAAACCCCGGCGAGCCCGATCATCCGCCGTATCGCTTGCTAACCGAGGAGTTTTTCGATGCAACGTTTACCGAGGTCATCGAGCTGACCGAGGCGGGTTTTGCCGCCCGTGTCGAATCGCCCGATGTGCCTGCGCTGCCCCTGATTGCTAGCTGCTAGCTGGCCGGCCCGGCAGTGAATAGCTCAACCCAATCGACAAGTAGCTCTTGCCGTAAGGTATCTTCGGCAATGCGCTCCTGTTTGGTCTTTGGGGTGTAGGAAAGTCCAGCCTTTTTATGGATGAGTTCGGCTATGTGGTCGAAGCTCTTCTCATCCTTAATCTGGCCAAAGGTAATTTGGATGACGTCGTAGCCCATGCTTGTGAGCGCGGTGGCGCGCTCGGCATCGGAGAGGCTCGCGGCTTCGCTGCCGTGGGCGGAGCGGCCTTGGCATTCAAGGATGACACCCATGCTGTCGGTGGCGCTTTCGATGAGGATATCGGCGTAGCAGCAGGTTTTGTCATACAGCGAGCGCGCGGCGTCGCTGAGTGGGATGCGCACGTTGTTTGCGATGTTGATGCCCATGCCGCCCTCGTCGCGGGGGAGCGAGATAAGCATGGAGGTCTGTACTTCGAAGGGCGAGGCGGTCTGTCCTGTCATGCGTTCGGCGGCCCAGCGGAGCTGCTTAACACCGCGCAGGCCTGCGGCCTGCTTGGCGAACGCGGCGATATCCGCTGCGGAAAGAAGCGGCGTGCGCTTCCACAGGTTGGTGTCATTGCCCTTGGTGTCGTTAACTCGTTCCCAGCCGCAGTTGGGTGGAATGAACTTAAGCGAAATAGCTTCATCGAGTTGTTGTTGCGTTCGCTCGCAGGGCTTAAACACTGCAAAGGAGCCGCACATCTCGTAGCACGCCATGAGTAACTGGTTGCGTGAGACTTGCGTGGCAAGGCTGAGCAGCGTGAACTCCGGTGAAGTGACATCAAATCCATGTTCAGTCTGTCTAAACGACCCAGGAGGCGGCTCTTGGGTTAGCAGACGGCTATGAAATAGCTTTCCGTTCGCGCGCTGTTTCCTTTCACTCACGGATCTCCAAACTGGTGTGCCGAGCAAGTCTTTAAATACCGGTTGTTTTGAGTAATGCACCAAGCGATGGTCATGGTCGGGCGGCAGGATTGCCGGATAGAGTCCCAGTATTTGGGGCGGGATGCGATAGTACTGAAAAGCCGTAGGTCCGCAGGCAAGAAATGACATAGCGATCCGATCGTTTGAGCGTTGTTTGGGCTAGAAAAGCTATCCGTTTCGGAAGTGCGGTGAAAAAGACAAGTAGGTCAGGCACAAGCGGTATTTAAGCCAACTTTATCAGGGGTTTTGTTGAAATAAAAGGACTTATGCTCGGGGGTAAGCAATTTTTCCCCGCACTTCCGAAAACGCGGTTGATCTGGTTCTTGCTAAAACGATTTAGCAGCGTCGGTTAAGGTGTGGGTTTGCCACCGGGCGAACACTTTTAGCGCATGGGGCTTTATTTTTTGGGCCTCGGAGGGCGGATTTCGCGCTTTTGGTAATGAAATGGGTGCGTGCCATGCCGTGCGGTAGGCATCGGTGCACAGAAAAAGGGCCCGGAAGGCAATGCCTTCCGGGCCCTTTGCAATGCAAATCTGCTTGCAAGTGCGATTTAGCGCACCTGAGCGACGTAAGCGACGTTGGTCGAGGAGACCTTGTCCTCGAGCTGGACGCTCATGCGGGGATCGCCGGCGGTAGCGACGGTCAAATCGCCAGTCTTGACGTAGCCGAGCTCCTTAGCGGTCTCGATCGCCTTGACGATCGTGCCGTTGACGGTGCCCTGGGTAATCTCTGCCTGGTGCGGGATGACGCCCCAGTACATGATCATCTGCTGGACGGCCCACTCGTGGCGGGAGAACGCGCAGATCGGCATGTTGGGACGGAAGTGCGAGATCAGGCGGGCAGTACGACCAGTGGTCGTCGGCACGGTGATGCACTTGGCGCCAACGGTGGTGGCCATGTTCACAGCGGACATACCCACAACGTTGTTGACGACGCGGGTGCCGTGAGCGTCAGCCGGAACCTCGAGTGGAGCGTGAGCCGGGAGGTACTTCTCGGTCTCGAGAGCAATGCTGGCCTGCATCTTGACGGCCTCGACCGGGTACTTACCGGCAGCGGACTCGCCAGAGAGCATAACGGCGTCGGTGCCGTCGTAAATGGCGTTAGCAACGTCGGCAACCTCGGCGCGCGTCGGGCGCGGGTTCTGCTGCATGGAGTCGAGCATCTGCGTAGCGGTGATAACGGGCTTGTAGGCCGCGTTGCACTTAGCGATGATCTCCTTTTGGATGTGCGGAACGAGCTCGGGCTTGATCTCGATGCCCAGGTCGCCACGGGCGACCATGATGCCGTCGGAAGCCTCGAGGATCTCGTCGAAGTTCTCGACGCCCAGGGCGCACTCGATCTTCGGGAAGATTGTCACGTGCTCGCCACCGTTCTCGCGGCAAAGCTTGCGAATGCCGCGGACGGACTCGCCGTCACGGATGAAGGAAGCGGCGATGTAGTCGATGTTCTCGGTCAGGCCAAAGAGGATGTCCTGACGATCGCGCTCGGTGATAGCGGGCAGCGAGATGTTGACGTTGGGCATGTTGACGCCCTTGCGCTCGCCGATCAGGCCGTCGTTCTTAACGACGCAGGTCATGTCCTGGCCGTCGACGGACTCGACCTCGAGGGCAACCAGACCATCATCGATCAGGATAAGGGAGCCCTTCTCGACTTCGGAGGGCAGAGCCAGGTAGTCGAGGGAGATGTGCTCAGAGGTGCCGTGGAAATCCTCGGACGTGGGCTGAGCGGTGACGACGATCTTATCGCCGGTCTTGACGGCAACCTTCTTGCCGTCGACCAGAAGGCCGGTGCGGACCTCGGGGCCCTTGGTGTCGAGCAGGATGCCGACGGGCATACCGAGCT
The DNA here is from genome assembly GCA_902478965.1 of uncultured Collinsella sp. Taxonomy (GTDB): domain Bacteria; phylum Actinomycetota; class Coriobacteriia; order Coriobacteriales; family Coriobacteriaceae; genus Collinsella. Next base: position 24,482 of record CABSMQ010000014.1, read on the forward strand.
CCTTGGAAATACGACGGACGCGCTCGATGCGACCGTGGTGCTCGTCGTAGGAGCCGTGCGAGAAGTTAAAACGGGCGACGTTCATGCCCGCCTTGATCATCTCGCGGATGGTCTCGTCGCTATCGCAGGCGGGACCCATGGTGCATACAATCTTGGTGCGCTTGTACATTCAGACCTCCATCTGACATCGTCTTGCGCTGATAGATAAACCATAAGAAATAAAACCGAGTTGATTATAACGAAATGGCGTCCGAATACCCCAAAAAATCGACCGTATGCCGAATTAGAAGTTCATTTTTTGCGGAAAAACGGTATATGCAAAAACTTTACCAACCGTTCTAACCGCTGCTATCTGGGCGATATTTCAATTTGATGATGCGCCGAAAAAAAACGTTTTATCAGTATTGAGCATCACACGGTCTGCACCGTTGCTTATGGACCATATTTCCAAATGGATTGTTTTGGCTAGACGCGTTGCTTTGGGGTACCATAGCTCCACTATCAACTGCCGCTCAGCACGGCAGCCTTGATGAGCCCTTGCCCTTCTCCTGGGAATTATGATCGGGCATCAATCTGCTGAGTGGCCCGAATCCCAGGAGGGGACTCTATATGCAAAAGGAATACCTGTCCGCCGCGGCGGAGGTGCTCAGCGACCAAGGTGTCGATGAGAACCTCGGCCTGAGCAACGGCGAGGCGTCGTCGCGCCTCGCCAAGACAGGCCCTAACAAGCTTGAGGAAGCCGAGAAAACGCCGCTGTGGAAGCGCTTCTTTGAGCAGATGGCCGATCCCATGGTCATCATGCTGATCGTTGCCGCCGTCATCAGCGCACTCACGGGCATGGTCAAGGGCGAGCCCGACTTTGCCGACGTCGCCATTATCATGTTCGTCGTTATCGTCAACTCGGTGCTGGGCGTGGTCCAGGAAGCCAAGAGCGAGGAGGCTCTCGAGGCCCTGCAGGAGATGAGCGCGGCGCAGTCCAAGGTGCTGCGCGACGGCAAGCTCGTGCACCTGCCGAGCGCCGAGCTCGTCCCCGGCGACGTGATCATGCTCGAGGCGGGCGACTCCGTCCCGGCCGACTGCCGCGTACTCGAGAGCGCCACGATGAAGATCGAAGAGGCCGCACTGACCGGCGAGTCCGTGCCGGTCGAGAAGCACGCCAACGTGATCGAGCTCGCCGCTGGCACCGACGACGTGCCGCTCGGTGACCGTAAGAACATGTGCTACATGGGCTCCACTGTGGTGTACGGTCGCGGTCGCGCCGTCGTGGTCGGCACCGGTATGAACACCGAGATGGGCAAGATTGCCGGCGCCCTGGCCGAGGCCAAGGAAGAGCTCACGCCGCTGCAGGTGAAGCTCGCCGAGCTCAGCCGCATCCTTACCATTATGGTTATCGTCATCTGCGTCGTCATCTTTGGCGTCGACATCATCCGTCACGGCGTGGGCAACGTCCTTACCGACCCGACTGCCTTGCTCGATACCTTTATGGTCGCCGTCTCGCTCGCCGTCGCCGCCATCCCCGAGGGTCTGGTCGCCGTCGTGACCATCGTGCTGTCGCTCGGCGTGACCAAGATGGCCAAGCGCCAGGCAATCATCCGCAAGCTCTCTGCCGTCGAGACCCTCGGCTGCACACAGACCATCTGCTCCGACAAGACCGGCACCCTTACCCAAAACAAGATGACCGTCGTCAAGCACGAGCTCGCTGCGCCCAAGGAGAAGTTCTTGGCCGGCATGGCGCTGTGCTCCGATGCCCAGTGGGACGAGGAGCTGGGCGAGGCCGTGGGCGAGCCGACCGAGTGTGCACTCGTCAATGATGCCGGCAAGGCTGGTCTTACTGGCCTGACTGCCGAGCACCCGCGCGTGGGCGAGGCCCCGTTCGACTCGGGCCGCAAGATGATGTCCGTGGTCGTCGAGACCCTGGACGGCGAGTACGAGCAGTACACCAAGGGCGCGCCCGACGTGGTGATTGGCCTGTGCACCCATATCTATGACGGTGAGAAGGTCGTTCCGCTGACTGAGGAGCGCCGCGCCGAGCTCGTGGCAGCCAACAAGGCCATGGCCGACGAGGCCCTGCGCGTGCTGGCGCTGGCGAGCCGCACCTACACCGAGGTTCCCGCCGACTGCAGCCCCGCTGCGCTCGAGCATGACCTGGTCTTCTGCGGCCTGTCCGGCATGATCGACCCGGTCCGTCCCGAGGTAGCCGATGCTATCCGCGAGGCGCACGATGCCGGTATCCGCACCGTCATGATCACGGGCGACCACATCGACACCGCCGTGGCCATCGCCAAGCAGCTGGGCATCGTCGCCGATCGCAGCCAGGCTATCACCGGTGCCGACCTCGACCGCATGAGCGACGAGGAACTCGATGCACACATCGAGGATTACGGCGTGTACGCCCGCGTCCAGCCCGAGCACAAGACCCGCATCGTCGAGGCTTGGAAGTCGCGCGACCAGATCGTCGCCATGACGGGCGACGGCGTCAACGACGCCCCGTCCATCAAGCGCGCCGACATCGGCGTGGGTATGGGCATCACTGGCACCGACGTTACCAAGAACGTCGCCGACATGGTACTTGCCGACGATAACTTCGCCACCATCATCGGTGCCTGCGAAGAGGGCCGTCGTATCTACGACAACATCCGCAAGGTCATCCAGTTCCTGCTTTCGGCTAACCTTGCCGAGGTGTTCTCGGTGTTCATTGCCACGCTTATCGGTTTTACCATCTTCCAGCCGGTGCAGCTGCTGTGGGTGAACCTGGTCACCGACTGCTTCCCCGCGCTCGCGCTGGGCATGGAGGACGCCGAGGGCGACATCATGAAGCGCAAGCCGCGCAACGCCAAGGACGGCGTCTTTGCCGGTCACATGGGCCTGGACTGCGTGGTCCAGGGCCTGATCATCACCGTGCTGGTGCTGGCGAGCTTCTTTGTGGGCGTGTACTTTGACATGGGCTACATCCACATCGCCGATATGATCGCCGGCAATGCCGACGAGGAAGGCGTGATGATGGCCTTCATCACGCTCAACATGGTCGAGATCTTCCACTGCTTCAATATGCGCAGCCGTCGTGCGTCGCTGTTTAGCATGAAGAAGCAGAACAAGTGGCTTTGGGCTTCGGCCGCGCTGGCGCTGGTGCTGACGGTGGTCGTAACCGTACAGCCGACGCTTGCCGAGATGTTCTTTGGCCCTGTGACGCTTGAGCTTAAGGGTGTTGTTGCCGCGCTGGGCCTGGCCTTCCTGATCATCCCGCTGATGGAGATCTACAAGGCGATCATGCGCGCGGTCGAGAAGGAGTAAGTTAACCTGTCCGGGCCCGCCCCGGCGTGTTTTCTTCTTCGCTGGTCCTCGCGCTTCGCGCTGCGGGATCGCTCAGAAGAAAACACTCCCGGGGCGGGCCCTGTGGTATCCTTGCTGGCTTTCTCGCGCGCGGATGAAAAAGGGCTGAGGGAAAGTTTGTGAGCTGGTCGGGCTTTGCCCGGCCAGCTCTATTTTTAGAGCATTTGCTCGACCGACTCTTTTTGTGAGCTGGATTGTATGGGGTTGAATCGGCGACGCGTTAGGAGAAGCCGGGAACGTCGCTGAAGGGGATTTGGGGCATAAAGAGAACGATGACGGCCATAATTCCCCAGTAGATTTGCAGAGGTAGCGGAGCCGATATCAGGGCATTAAAGAAGGACAAACCCTTTTTGCTTCCATATAGCTGGACCGAGCTGAGAAGAGCAATTCCAAAAGAGATGGCGCTCGGCCAGCATGCTTTGACAATGAGGCTAAGGAAATAGCATATTAATGTTATCGCTATGCACCCAATGCCCCAGAGCCACTTCTTGTTGAGGAAATACTGGATACCCCATACACCAATTACGGGGGCAATGATGACTGACAACATAGCCGTATCCTAACTATTTATACAACGAATGTATTCTCCGGAGTTGGGGGGATAGACGCTGCAAGGTAGACGGTACGTGTTGCCTGCGGGTACGGGGCGTCCAAGGAGTTGCTTTGCTGCATACTCAGTCCAATAACCTCCGGTTATGCTTATGAACTTCTTAATAAGTCCGTCGATTACAACCCCCGTTACATAGCCGATGAGTTCTTTTCCAATAAAAATGGCAATTTTGACGATCCATTCTTTAGCGCCGCGTGTGGCAGCTGCTAAATCATCCAAAGACAGGGTCTGGAATCGATCGATAATTTGGACATCTCCGTTTTCATCTAGTGCGTATGTCGTCCATCCTGTGCCGGACTCATTGACAGCTTCAATGTACTCTTCGGCAGAAGGGAACTCTACTTCAAGAGGTTGCGCCTTAGATTGCTTTGGTGAAATGGCAATTGAGCAAAGCGCAACTGCGCTTGCGATGAATGACTTACGGCTTACGGGAACGTTACGTAGCATGTGTATCCTCCTGACATTTAGCTTGACATTGCTGTGTTGTTCAGATTCAGCCTCCAATCCGTGAAACGCATTTCAAACGAATCAAGCGTGGAAAGGTCGAACTCGGACGCTATCTTTCCTTCAGAGATGGCAAAAATTGAAGGATAAAACTCGAATGACGGCAGAAGCGCCTTAAGTGTTTCCCTATCAACCTCCTTTTGGCTCTTAGGGACAACGAGGATCTCGATGTCGTTCTTGAGACTCGGCGAAAGCGAGCGTTCTGCCGCACGGAGCTCTTCACAGGCCGGGCAGCCCTCCAGCTCAATTTGCACGATAAAAGAGTCGCCTTTGCTTAATTTCGATCGAAATTCGGGCAATGAGATATTGATTGGATCGGAATTGGTTCGTACTGACGAGAAGAGGGCGAAAAGGGACAGCGATAAGATAAGGATAAGGACGGCTTGCTTTCTCATGGGTCCTCCAAACTCTATAAAGTTAAATTACTTTATATAAAACATTAAATAAAGATTCTTAAAAATGAACGGTATCGATTTGCTGGTAAACGGTTTTGAGCGAGAGCGGTTGGATTGAAAAGTACAATGAACGCAGGGAAATAAGGAAAAAAGGAGGAGAAATGAAAGATCACGATATACATCTGCGGTTGACGACGAGTTTTCTGACAATCTTCTGTATCGCCCTGGCGGTTCAAGCGCTATGTTGCGTGGTGTTGTTCGTTCATCTTGCGAACCTGTTGCTCATCGAGGGTATCTCTGCGGTGAGCGGCGGATTTCTGCTCTTGTTTATGGTTAGCACGCTTTGCGACGCTGCAACGTTTCTTCTGTTTACGATTCTGACGGCGAAAGTCAGGCATGAGGGTCGTCCTTTTGGTAAGTGGCAGACCAGGATTTTGGTCGCGGCTGGCCTCCTGATGTCGGTAAAAGCCGTCATCAGCATCATATGGCCGACGATTCAATTACCATACAGCAATGTTCTTGGAACGGCTGAGCCCGTGTTTCCCGAGTTTGATTTTCAATCGCTTTCTTACGGACTCGTTTTCTTTGCGTTGGCGGGGGTCTTTGAATACGGTAGGGTATTGCAGGAAGATGCAGACGAGATTCTCTAGGGGGTGGCACGGTGCCGATTGTTATGCGTCTTGACCGCGTGATGGCGGACTGTAAAATCTCGTCGCAGGAACTTGCCGAAATCATTGGAATATCGCCTGTTAATCTGTCTCGAATTAAAACGGGAAGACTCAAGGGGATCCGCTTTTCTACACTTCAAGCAATGTGCGAGGCGCTTCATTGCAAGCCCGGCGACATCATCGATTGGATGGATGATGACGAGTACGCCGCAGCATTTGGTAAGTCGGACGGAACAATGCGTTAAAATACCTGCTCAGTTGTGTGGTTTTGTGCTGGGAGGCGCTTGTGGGCAAGGCTAAGGCTAAGGCGAAGAAAAAGACGACGGGGGCGCGGGCTAAGCGCGATCGTCGTCGGAAGCTCGCGACCGAAGCCCCTGCATCTGCTGAGGAGTTGCTGGCAAGCGTGCCGGGGCTTGATGCGCTGCAGGATGTTCCGGCGTTCGATGACCTGCCGGTCGATGCGGCTCAGCAGGCTGCATTTGACGACTTTTGCGCACAGGCTGAGGAACCCGAGCAGATGCAGCTCGGTGCCGTGGTGCGCTTGGATCGCGGGTTTCCGCTGGTGGCGACTGCCAACGATACCTTCCGCGCCGAGCATGCCGTGGGGTTTGCCAAGTCGCGCGGCGAGGACGAGGTCCTGTTGCCTGCCGTGGGCGACCGTGTGGCGGTGCGCCGCGCTCCCGGGCACGATATGGGCGTGATTGAGTGCGTGCTGCCGCGCCGTACGAGCTTTGAGCGTTGGCGCGGCCGTGCCCGCGGAGAGCGTCAGGTGCTCTGCTCCAACGTGGATAGCGTGCTAATCGTGCAGGCGCTCGGCGCCGGCGAGGTGCTGCTCGATCGCGTCGCGCGCTCACTGGTGTTGGCGCTCGATTGCGATGCCGAGCCGGTGGTGGTGCTCACCAAGGCCGACCGCTGCGAGGCCGATGAGCTCGAGCGCGATCTGGACCGCGTGCGCCGCCTGGTGGGTCCGGACGTGTGCGTGATCGTGACGTCCTCTGCCGAGGGCCGCGGCCTGGACGAGGTCCGTGTCTGCGTGCCTGCCGGGAGCTGCGCCATGATTCTGGGCGAGTCGGGTGCCGGCAAGTCGACGCTGCTCAATGCACTGCTGGGCCACGATACGTTGGCGACCGGCGGTGTGCGCGAACGCGACGACCAGGGCCGTCACACTACCGTCGCGCGCGTGATGGTGGCGCTGCCGGGCGACGCCGGTGTGATCGCCGATGCCCCGGGCCTGCGCAGCCTACCGCTCGTGGGTCACGAGCGGGGTCTGGCGCGCGCCTTCCCCGAGATTGTCGAGGCATCGCGCGCGTGCCGGTTTGGCGACTGCACGCATACCCATGAGCCGGGCTGCGCCGTTCGCGAGGCCGAGGACGCCGGGCAGATCGACAGCCTGCGTCTGGAAACGTTCCAAAACCTGGCGTCATCCATGCGCGTGAGCGCTCAAATGCTCGATCCCGATGTCCATCTGTAATTGATTTTTCCTATGACAGCCGTCTCCCAACTGTTCGGGAGACGGCTTTTTTGCTGCGGAAAAGCCTCGAAACATGCAGTTTGCTGACGTGCTGACCAAAACCTTGCCACGAGCTTGACGGGCTGGTCAGCTTTTGGTCAGCGATTGGTTTGACATCGAAAACCAAGATCGCGATTGCGCCGCTTTGCGCTCTGACCGCCCAGACAATGGTGGTACGGGCATTCGCCCGGCACTGCCATGAGAGGAGCGGCCGTGAACAAGAGCAAGCGCATCGCCATCAGTCTGGTCGCGGGCGTGCTCGCTGCTCTGCTCTGCATGGTTTACGGCTCGTCGATCCGCTCGCAAGCCGAACAGGTCCAGGCTGAGACCTTGGCCAAGTACGGTGGCGATCGCGTCGAGGTATGCGTCGCGGCGCGCGATATCGATGTGGGCGAGACCCTCGATGAGACCAATGTCATAACCCAGGAATGGCTGACGAGTCTGCTGCCGCGTGACGCGGCGACCGAGCTGCGCCAGGTGCGCGGCGACGTGACGACTTCGCGTATTCCCAAAAACGCCGTGATCTGCAATGTCTACACCAAGGCCGAGAGCCACAAGCTCGAGGTGCCTAAGGGCAAGGTCGCCGTTTCGGTGGCGGTCGATGCCGAGCACTCGGTCGGCGGTGCCACGGGCGTGGGCAGCTATGTGGACGTGTACGTGCAAAAAGATGGTGTAACCGATCGACTGTGCGGCGCGCACGTGATCGATACCAGTGAGAATTCCGGTGCCACGCGCGAGGGCAAGATCGAATGGGTGACGCTGGCGGCTGACCCCGAAGACGTCAAGGAACTGCTGGGGGCATCGGGCAAGGGAACGGTCAGCTTGACGATTCCCGCCACGGCGCGCGGCAAAAAGAGCGGAGGCGACGAGTGATGAAGGCGATCTGGCTTGCGTGCTGCACGTGCGGCGATTACGGGCTGTTGCAGCAGGAAGTCGAGGGCCGTGATGCGGGTGCACAGGTGCTTCGCGTGGGTGACCTGGACGGGCTGGTTTCCATGGCGCGGGCGTTTCCGTCGCGCCGCGGGGCTGCCATCATCGCGGCGTCTCTGTTTGATATCGAAGATGTGCGCAAGACTGTTGCGCGCCTGACGGCCGAAGGCCGCGTGAGTCGCGTGGTCGTGTTGATAGAAGTGCTCGATCCGTCGGATATCGAGGGACTGTTTCGCGCGGGGGCGACCGAGGTCATCGCTGCGCACAGTATATGCGGCAACGGGCGCGCGGGCGAGGGAGCGGTTGATTCCGATCGGCGCATGACGATTGAGCCCGATGCTTTTGTTGATAGGGAACCCGGGGCGCCTCGCGCTACAAGAGGCCCGCGTGTTGATGATTATGGAAAAGCGGAAGCCGAGCATGGTCGGCGCCCCCGGAACCCCCTTGTATACGATGACGCTGGAGGGCCGGCACAGCATGCTGGCGACTCCCCGGCTGTAGATATGGGATACGTGCACGGCGTGAATCTGGCGGATGAACTCGACGAAGTTGAGGGCTTTGCCGGGTGCGGCGAGTTGTCGCTGATGCAGCATGAGCAGATTGCACAGAACGAGCCTGCCTTGCAGACCGAACAAGCCGCCATGCCGGCTTGGACGCAGCGTGTGGTTGCGGCGGGGGAGACGGGGACGCTGTCGCCGACGCCCGCCCCGCCGCCTCCGATGCCGCCGGCAGACGCTGCCGCTCCGCAGCATCGAGCTCCGGTCATCTGCGCCATTTCGGGTTCGGGCGGTTGCGGCAAGTCGACGATCGTTGCCACCATGGCACACACATCGTCGCTGTTGGGCTTGCGTGCCGCCGTGCTCGACCTGGACCTGATGTTTGGAAACCTTTACGACTTGTTAGGCGTCGATGCTCCGCGCGATATGGCGGCACTTATCGAGCCGTCGGCGGCGGGCGCGCTCACCGAGCCGGATATCGTAGCCACATCGATGCGCGTGGCGCCGGGCGTTACGCTCTGGGGTCCCGTCGCGGCGCCCGAGCAAGCCGAGCTCATGGCACATCCGGTGGAGCTACTGCTTGATGTCCTGCGTCGCGAATCCGACGTGGTCTTTATCGATACCTCGGTCTTTTGGGGCGATGCCGTGGCGGCTGCGGTGGCGGCGAGCGACCGTTGCCTGGTCGTTGGCGATGCTGCGGTGTCGTCCGCGACGTTGGCGTCGCGCGTCATTGAACTGACAAGTCGAGTAGGTGTGCCGCGCACGCGCATGAGCGCTGTATTCAACCGGTTTGGCGCGCGCGGGGCAGACGAGGACGTCGCCATGCGCTTTGAGATTGCCTGTGCGTTGAGCTCCAAGATTCGTATCGCCGATGGCGGGCAGGATCTCGCCGCGCTCATGGCGTTTGGGCGCGCTGACGAGGCAGTGGGGCAGACCAGCGCTTTTGCGACCAGCGTGCGCGAGGCCACGCGCGAGATGCTCGTGGAACTGGGGTGCGCCGTCGGCCCTTGGAGCGATATGGTCGCCGACCGTGCAACGCGCACCGAACGTCCGCGTATCCGCCTTCCCTGGTCGCGCGAGGGTGATCAGCGATGAGCCTGCAAACGAGGATTAAGGCTGCCGGCGCTGCAGCGGCGGCAGCGCCTGTAGATGCGGGGCGTCGCCGCGCGGTGAAACGACGCACCAAGCGCGCCGTGATGGACCGCATGGGTTACGACGAAGTGGCGCGTATCAGCGCCTATATCGACCCGGCACTTGCCCGCTCGGAATTGCGTCCCGCGGTGGAGGCGGCGCTCAATGTTGAGGAGCCGACCGATCTCGCGACGCCCGAGCGCGAGACCATCATCGACGAGATTTTGGATGATGTGGTGGGCTTGGGGCCGTTGCAGCCGCTCATCGAGGACGACACCGTTACCGAGATCATGATTAACGGCTGCCGCTCGGCTTTCTTTGAACGCGGCGGCGTCTTGTACCCCATCGAGCATGCGTTTGAGGATGATGAGCAGATTCGTGTGCTTATCGACCGCATCATCTCGCCACTTGGCCGCCGTATCGACGAGCGCAGCCCCATCGTCAACGCCCGCCTCAAAACGGGCTATCGCGTCAACGCGGTGATTCCGCCTGTGGCGATTGACGGACCGATTCTCACCATCCGAAAGTTCTCGGACCGCATCTGCTCGCTGGACGAGCTTGTGGGGCTGGGGTCGCTGCCGCTTTGGTATGCGCAGCTGCTGTCGTGCGCGGTGTCGCTGCGACAGGACCTGGCGGTTGCGGGAGGCACGGGATCTGGTAAGACCACCCTGCTCAACGCGTTGTCATGCGAGATTTCCACCGGCGAGCGCATCGTGACGATCGAGGACTCTGCCGAACTCAAGTTTGCGCATCATCCGCACGTGGTGCGTCTAGAGGCGCGCGAGGCTTCAATTGAGGGCGAGGGCGCGGTGACGATCCGCGACCTGGTGACCAATGCCCTGCGCATGCGCCCCGACCGCATCGTGGTGGGTGAGGTGCGCGGTGCCGAGTGCTGCGACATGTTGCAGGCCATGAACACGGGCCACGACGGGTCGCTCACCACACTTCATGCGGGCTCAGAACAGGAGACCGTGGTGCGTCTGACGTTGCTTGCACGTTATGGCATCGATCTGCCGAGCGAGCTCATCGAGGAGCAGATTGCCATGGCGCTCGACGGCATCGTGATGTCCGAGCGCCACGCCGATGGCAGGCGCTTCGTCTCCTCGTATTCGGGGGTGCGTCGCGCCGCGTCGGGCGGCGTAGAGCTCGAGCGCTATGTGACTTTCGATGCCGCCGAGCGCACCTGGAAGCTTGACCGCGAGCCGCCGTTTATCGCAGAAGGCCTGCGGTCGGGGACGCTCACACAAGAGGAGGTGGACGAATGGAGGTCGCTGTGCCCCTCGTCGTAGGGGGTTTGGCAGGGTTTTCTGTTGCGACGGCGTGCGGGGCGGAACCTCGTGTGCCGCAGGTACCGCCGGCGGAGCTGGCGCGTCAGGCGCTCGAGACGGTGGCAGAGAAGCTGCCGCGTGAGCTGGTGGAAAACGATCTGCTGAAAAAGATCGCCCGTTCGTGGGCATCGCTGGCTCCGGCGCGTCGCCTTGGCCTCGCGATCGAGGATGCTTCGGGGCGTTTGGCGTTTCTGCTGCTATCGAGCGGTGTCTGCTGCGTTTTGCTAACGATGGTGTCGTTATCGCCCCTCGGATTTGCCTTGGGACTTGTTGCTCCGTTTGCCGTTGGCGCCGCTCGGGATGGCTTTGAGAGCCGGCGCGAGCAACACGATGCAGAAGAGGCTATGCCCGAGGCGTTTACCGCACTTTCCATGTCGCTTGCCTCGGGACATTCGCTGGCCCAGGGCATGCGCTTTGTGGGCGCTCATGCGCAAGAACCGGTGCATACCGAGTTTTTGCGGGTGGCGGCGGCAATCGATTGCGGCATCTCGGCGACCGACGCGCTCGATGACTTGCTCGTGCGCATCGACGCCCCCGGCCTTTCGCTTGTGACCTTGGCGCTTAAGGTGTCTCAGCGCACCGGCGCTCCGCTTGCCGACTTACTGTCCGAGGCGTCGAGCATGGTGGGGGAGCGCATTGAGCTCAAGCGCCGCCTGGATGTCAAGACGTCGCAGGCTCGCATGTCTGCGCATATGGTCGCGGCGATGCCGGCGGGCATGTGCGCGGTGTTGGCGCTGCTTTCGGCAGATTTCCGTCGCGGTCTTGCGACGCCTGCCGGCGCGGGCGCTGTGGTGCTGGGTCTTGCCCTCAACGCCGTTGCCCTGGTGGTTATCAGGCGCATTATGCGGGTGGAGCTATGAGCGCCCCGGTTGCAGTTGCGGCTTGCCTGTGCGCCCTGAGTGTATTTGTCGCGACGGGTTTGGATCGGGCGGATGCACGCAAGATCGCAGGGGCCTGCAAGCGCGAGGCGGTGCTGGTCGCTGCCGCGGGTCGCTCGGTGGTCGATGCCCTGACCGCGCGAATGAAGGGCGCGGTTGGAGCGCTGTCTCTTATA
>CABSMQ010000015.1:0-36142 GCA_902478965.1 uncultured Collinsella sp.
GGTCACCAAAGCCGCCACGGCCGCCGCGATCGCCACCGCGACCGCCACGGTCGCCGCCACGGCCACCGCGGTCACCAAAGCCGCCACGGCCGCCTCGATCGCCACCGCGACCGCCACGGTCGTCACGGCCGCCGCGAGGACCGCGGTCCTCGTCCAGGCCCATGGCGACGAGCGGAGCGATAACCTTATCGAGGGCGGCCATCAGCTCGGTGGCCTCCTCGTAAGAAAGCTCGGGCAGGAGCTTCTCCTTCTTGTTGGCAAGCTCGACCAGGCCCTCAGCGGCATCCTCGGCGGCGAAGACAACAATCTTGCGCATATCGCCCTCGGCGTCGTCGATGCGGCCGACCAGATCGGCGGCCTCGGCCTCGGCCATCAGGCCATCGAGCTCACGAAGGCGCATGCCCAGCAGGTCGGACATTTCCTTCTGCTCCATCTTGGGCTTGAGGTCAAGAAGCTTGATGGCGCGCTCGATGTTCGCCATGCGCTCGGCCTTGGCCTCCTCCTCCTTGGAAATAGCAAAGCGACGGCTACGCAGCAGGCGGGCGGCCTTCTGCATCTTGTCCATCAGCTCTTCGTCATCGTAATCAACGGCGGCCTCGACAACCTCGGCCTCCTCCTCGGCGGAAACCTCGTCAGCAGCCTCAACCTCGGCAGCTTCGGTCTCCACGGTCTCGACTGCCTCGACCTCGGCAGCCATGGTCTCGTTCTCGGTCTCGTTCATGATCTCTTCGTTCTCGGACATGAGACTCCTTCTGGGCCCTCTCGGGCATCATCGCCCCATTCGCGGGGCCCGTCGCGCACTCTTTGCGCTTTAAACATTCATGCCTCTCGGCAAAACGTCCATTAGTTTATGGTGTCGCCATCCAATCTAGCTGCAGAATCTATGTGCACACATTAATGCGACATGTGTGACTCGCGACGAGCGTACACCAGCGACGCCACGAACCCGACCACGGCAATTACAGCCGCTACACGCACGGCAGCTGCAAATCCAATCGCCTGGGCAACGTCTGTCGCAGCGCCAGCGGCGCCGGCGGTCGCAGCAGAACTCGAGAGCAGACCGATAAACAGCGACGGGCCAAACGATGCGGCAATCATATTCCACGTGTTAAGCAATGCCGTTCCGTGAGGATGTTCAGCGGCGGGTAGCGTCTCCAAGCCGGCCGTTTGCGAGGGGCTCAGCACCAAACCGACTCCGGCATACACCACAACGGTCAGCGCCACGACGACGCCGATGTTCATGCTTGCCGCCGTCATCGAGATGGCAGTCTGCCCCACGGCAATCAGGGCAAAACCGACCGGCAGCAGCGGCCATGCGCCACGGGCGTCCATCACGCGTCCGCCCACAATCGAGGTCACGGCGTTGCAGGCAATCGCCGGCAAAATGAGCAAGCCCGCAATAAGTGCGGTCATGCCGTATGCGCCCTCAAAATAGAGCGGCAACAAAACGCTCATCGAGAACGTCGTCATCATCGACACCACCACAAGCAGGCACGCAGGCCAAAAACGAACGCTCGCCATGGGACGCACGTTAAGCACCGGATGCTCGAGTTTGAGCTGACAGGCCGCAAACAGGCCGAGTAGCACAATGGCGGCGAAAAGAGCCACGATGCCGGCAATCAGATTGGTCGAGAACTCGCCTACGGAATACACAAATACCGTAATGCCGGCAGCAAGCAAAACAACCGACAGAATATCAAGCGTGGTGTTCGAGCGCTCTCCGACATTCTGAACAAGCTTTACGCCCGCCGCAGCGACCACAATGCCGGCCACCAGCGGCACTACGAACACCGCCCTCCAGCCAAACAACGTGCACATAAGACCGCTGATCACAGGTCCAAACGCCGGCCCTAGCGTAATGCAGGCACCACCCAGGCTCAGATACAGACCGAGCTTCTCGCGCGGAGCGCAAGACAGCACCACGTTCATCATGAGCGGAAACAAGATGCCCGATCCCGCAGCCTGCAAAATACGACTTGGCAGCAAAACGCTAAACGACGGAGCGATCAGACACAGGACTTCGCCGGCGACCATACATCCGCATGCGAAAAACAACAGCTTGCGCGTCGAGAAACGGGCGGACAGGAAGGCCATGATGGCCGTAAAGATCGACGTCACAATCATGTAGCCCGAGACGAGCCACTGCGCCGTGGTGGCACTCACCGAAAAGGCCGCCATAATGTCGTGCAACGCCACGTTAATGATGTTCTCGTTAAACGCGGCAACAAAGGCCGCAATATACATAACGACGAGAATCGCCGCAGTGGCCGATGGCGTTGCTTGAACTTGTTGCTGAGATTTGCTCCCCATGCATTTCCTTCCTCTTGGAACGACAGTCGCATCGCCCCAGAGGAACAGTCCAGGGCGAAAAATGAGCCCTAGACTTACGCCAAACGCCGTACACGACGAATCTGGCAACATGGTCCAACGTCGAAAGATTGTAACGCGGACGCACAGCTTTCCTTCCGCGCTATTATTAAAAGTCCACGAAAGCATAAGACATGAGGAGCCCGCCATGATTAAGCCCATCATGAAATCCGAGTTCTTTTTGCGCCTGCCTTCCGAAGACGCGGGACCCGACGATGCCGCGACCGGGCAGGACCTCCTGGATACACTCCACGAGCATGAGCACGAGTGCGTGGGGCTCGCCGCCAACATGATCGGTGTGCGCAAGCGCATCATCTGCGTAAAGGACGGCAACAGGACACTCCTGATGTACAACCCTCAAATTCTTGAGCAGGTCAATGCCTATCAGACGAGCGAAGGATGCCTCTCGCTGATCGGCGAGCGTCCCTGTACCCGCTATCGCCGCATTAAGGTTGAGTATTTGGACGAGAACTTCGTCCACCGCATCAAAAACTTCTCGAGCTACACCGCCGAAATCATCCAGCACGAAATCGACCATTGCTGCGGAATCGTGATCTAGTTCCGCCGATTCAAGAAAGCTCCCTGCAGCAAAACAACTGCAGGGAGCTTTTCATAGTGCAGAGCTTCTATCCCACTAGCTTTGGCGGTAATGATCGAAGAAGTCGGCGAGGTCTTCGAGGGACTCTTTGAGTACTTCCATGCGCGGCAGGTACACGATGCGGAAGTGGTCGGGCTCAGCCCAGTTAAAGCCGCCGCCGCGCGTGATCAGGATCTTCTTCTCGTGCAGCAGGTCAAGGGCGAACTGCTCGTCATCGGTGATGTTGAACTTCTTCACATCCATCTTGGGGAAGATGTAGAACGCTGCACGCGGCTTAACCACCGAGATGCCGTCAATCTTGTTGAGCGCCTCATACACAAAGTTGCGCTGCTCGTAGACACGGCCGCCGGGACGGATGTAGTCGTTAACGGACTGATGGCCACCGAGTGCCGTCTGAACGATCGACTGAGCCGGCACGTTGGAGCACAGGCGCATGTTGGAGAGCATGTTGATGCCCATGATGAAGTCGCTCATGCAGCGCTGGTTGCCCGAAAGCACCATCCAGCCAATACGATAGCCCGCGATCATGTGCGACTTGGAAAGGCCGCTAAAGGTAACGCAGGGCAGGTCGGGAGCGAGCGAGGCAATCGAGACGTGCTCGTAGCCGTCCATGCACAGGCGGTCGTAGATCTCATCGGCAAAGATCATCAGCTGATGCCTGCGTGCAATCTCGACGGTGCCCTCGAGCACCTCGCGCGGATAGACAGAACCCGTGGGGTTGTTGGGGTTGATGATGACGAGGGCTTTGGTCGCGCTCGTAATCTTGGACTCCATATCCTCCAGGTCGGGATACCAATCCGCCTGCTCATCACACAGATAATGTACGGGATGACCGCCGGCAAGGGTTGCGCACGCCGTCCAGAGCGGATAGTCGGGGCTGGGGATCAGAATCTCGTCGCCGTTGTCGAGCAGCGCGTTCATCGAAAGCTGAATGAGCTCGGACACGCCGTTGCCCGTGTAGATATGCTCCATCTGAACGTTGGGCAGGCCCTTGATCTGCGAATACTGCATGATTGCCTTGCGCGCGGAGAACAGGCCACGCGAGTTGGAATAGCCTTCGCAGTCGGGCAGCTGCTGGCGCATGTCCTTGATGACCTCATCGGGTGTGCGGAAACCGAAGGGCGCCGGGTTGCCGATATTGAGCTTGAGGATGCGCTCGCCCTCGTCCTCCATACGGGCGGCCTCGTCGACGACGGGACCGCGCACGTCATACAGGACGTTGTCGAGTTTGGTGGATTTAGAAAAAGTACGCATGGTGGTGCTCCTTGCAATTTGAGCTGAGGGATGGGGTTCGGGCTTGGAATCGTTGCGGGGTGATGATGCCTCGCCTTGATCGGCGTCGCCGGCGAGCAGCCAGGTAACATCGACCTCCAAAATACGGGCGAGCAGCTCAGCCACATCGCGCCGCGGAATCGTCTTGCCGCTCACATATTGGCTCATCTGACTCTTGCCGAGTTTTTTGCCGAGCATCTCCGATGCGCGGATTACGTCCGACTGGCGAACGTCGCGATTGGACATAGTCTGTCGCAGGCGATCGCTAAACGTCTCTTGGGCCACTAGAACCTCCTTGCTGGCAAAGTTCAATTTATAGAACACGAATTGAACCTGGGTTCAATTTAGGCAGCAGTATAGCGCGGCGCATTATCGGGAAGTTCAATTTCATAAGAAAATGCGCCGGACTCTGAGATTTGCCCAAAGCGGACTATGACGTGCACACGTTTAGAGGTATTCAAGGAATCGAGCAGCGGCAAGAGAAACGTCAGCCGTGCGATATATCGCATTGATCTGCCGATGGGGATGTCCCTCGAGTGGTCGCACGGCAACATCGAACTGACAACGGCGCAAGATGAGCGCGGGAAGAATGCTCACGCCCAAGCCGTCCTCGACCATAGCCATAATCGCATAGTCATCCCAAGTCGACAGTTTTGAGCGCACCGCCAGTCCCGCCCGACGAAACAACGGCGTAATCTCGTCATCGGTGCCGCGTTCTAGCAGAATAAACTGCTCGTTGGCTAAATCGGCAAGAGAAACGACCTCCGCCGTGGCAAGCAAAGAGTCTGCCGGCACTACTGCCATCAACTCGTCGCGCACCAAAGACCGCGATGCCATGCCGTTTTCTCGGGGCTCACGCGGGATAAAGCCCAGGTCGCAGCGGCCTTCCGCCACCCATTGCTCAATCTCGGAGTAATCACCCATCAGCAGCTCGTAATCGACATCCGGATGATCGGCGCGAAAGCGCGCAATCACCGGCGGCAGCACGTGGGTCGCCACGCTCGAAAACGTACCGATGCAGATTTTGCCGCGCATGAGCCCGCGCATCTCATCCACGCGTCGCTGCAGGCGGCCAAACTCCTCGCATAACGCCTCAACCGCAGGCATAACTTGCCGTCCATCGGCAGAAAGTACTACGCCCTCGCGACTGCGGTCGAGCACCTTAAAGCCCCAGTCGGCCTCGAGATCGGCCACCATGCGGCTCACGCCCGACTGCGAATAGCTCAGGCGCTCGGCGGCGCGCGTAAAACTGCCGGCGCGCACGGTCTCGAGCAGCACCTGCATCTTTTGAATATTCGTTTCCACGGCACCCCTCCACCTTTGCATGAGTTTTTGTCATGTTATCCATGCATTATATTCGCTTTTCTTCTAAAGCCAGTTCACCCATAGTGAACATGCTCGGATATAGAAGGGACGGAAGCGCATGAACAACGGACTGTTTACGTACTTAGCAGCATTGCTATTGTTTGGCTCCAACGGCATCATCGCCGCCGCCATCGCGCTGCCGAGCTCGGATATCGTGCTACTACGCACGTTTTTGGGCGCACTCTCGCTTGTCACCATTCTCGCCATCACCCAACGCCATAAGTTGCAGGCGCCATCTCGCCCCCGCGAAGCCGCAGCCCTCCTCCTCTCGGGAGCTGCGCTGGGCGCCAGCTGGATTTTTCTGTTCCGCGCCTACCAGACGGTCGGCGTCGGCGTATCCTCGCTGCTGTACTACTGCGGCCCCATCATTGTCATGGCACTCTCCCCACTCATCTTTGGTGAAAAACTGACCGGCGGCAAAATCGCCGGGTTTATCGCCGTCGCCTGCGGTGCTTTTCTCATTGCAGCACAAGGTCTAGGCGGCAATATGCCCATTGCGGGTATTGTCTGCGGTATCGCCTCGGCATTTTGCTATGCGCTGATGGTCATCGCTAGCAAGGGTGCGCCACACATCGAAGGCCTCGAGAACTCCACGCTCCAGGTGAGCGCCGCCTTTGTGACCGCGCTGGTCCTCACGCTCATCACGCAGGGCGCCCCCTCATTCCTGTCCGCCGGCGTCGCCGCCAGTATTGATTGGCGCGCCGTCGTCATGCTCGGCGTCATCAACACCGGCATCGGTTGCCTGCTCTACTTTAGCGCCGTCGCCAAGCTGCCCGTCCAGACCGTCGCGGTCGTCGGCTACCTCGAGCCGCTTTCGGCCGTCGTGTTCTCGGCCGTCCTTTTGGGCGAAGCCATAACACCGGTCCGCCTGATGGGTGCCGCGCTTATCATCGGCGGCGCGATTTTTTGCGAACTCGCCGGCAAACGCGCAAACGCCAAGGCTGGCATCGCCCAGACAGTACGTGCTTAAAAGCCCCTGCTTTGAAATGCTACCTGCGTAGATAAATAATCCCCAGCTGAGGATTATTGTCTAAAATAACCCGATGTGCCAAACTGCTCTTGTATGTATAAAGACGGCATAAAGTTTTTTGTCCTAGACAGATAACCGGATGTCTAAGGGAGTCCTCGTGGCACACAATAAACTGGAGGCAAACCTCCAAGACCAGCGCGGGCAAGGCGGGCACGGAGCCATCCCCCTCTCCGCTGGCATGCTGCTCGTAACGCTCGGCGTCGTCTATGGCGACATCGGCACGAGCCCCATGTACACCATGAAATCAATCGTCGCCAACAACGGCGGCATCGGTACCGTCAGCGAGGACATGATCCTGGGCGCGCTTTCGCTCGTCATCTGGACCATGACGCTCGTGACCACGGTCAAGTACGTGGTAATCGCCATGAAGGCCGACAACCACAACGAAGGCGGCATCTTCGCCCTGTTCAGTCTCGTGCGCAAGGTGGCGCCATGGCTGATTCTCCCCGCCATGATCGGCGGTGCGTCGCTGCTCGCCGACGGCATCCTCACCCCCGCTGTCACGGTTACCACGGCCATCGAGGGTCTGCGCACCATCGAATGGGGCCATGCGCTGCTGGGTGACGGCCAGACCAATGTGATCATCATCACCATCATCATTATCTTCGGTCTATTTGCCATGCAGCGCGCCGGCACCTCGTCAATCGGCAAGCTGTTCGGCCCGCTTATGACGCTGTGGTTCCTGTTCTTGGCTGGCGCCGGCCTGTTCAACATGCTCGGCAACCTGTCCATCCTACGCGCGCTCAACCCCATCCGTGGCATCATGTTCCTGTTCTCGCCCATCAACCACTCGGGCATCATGGTGCTCGGCTTCGTCTTCCTGTCGACGACCGGCGCCGAGGCGCTCTATTCGGACATGGGCCACGTGGGCAAGGCCAACATCTACGCATCCTGGCCGTTTGTTAAGGCGGCCCTCATCCTTAACTATCTGGGCCAGGGAGCTTGGCTACTCGCCAATAACTCCAACCCCCAGATGCTCGCAATGGATATCGTCAACCCGTTCTATATGATGCTTCCCGAGCCCCTGCGCCCCTTTGCCATCGTGCTTTCGGCCGTGGCGGCCATCATTGCCTCGCAGGCGCTCATCACCGGCTCGTTCTCGCTGGTATCCGAGGCCACGCGCCTCAACCTTATGCCGCATCTGCGCATCCACTACCCCAGCGACACCAAGGGCCAGCTCTATATTCCGCTCGTCAACAACATCATGTGGGTCGGCTGCATCTTCATCGTGCTGCTGTTCCAGAACTCCGAGCGCATGGAGAGCGCCTATGGCCTCGCCATCACCGTGACCATGCTCATGACCACGACGCTTTTGACGAGCTATATCGCCGGCATCCTCAAGCACAAGCTGGGCGCCTGCATCTTTGCCCTGCTCTTTGGTGCCATTGAGCTGTGCTTCTTCGCTTCGTGCCTCACCATGTTCTTTGACGGCGGCTATGTGATGATCTTCCTGGCCGCACTGCTGTTTGGCCTTATGTACGTGTGGCGCCGTGGCACCGCCATCGAGCGCACGCAGACGATTCTGCTGCCCGTCTCCAAGTACATCGATCAGCTCAACCGCCTGCGCAACGACGAGACCTATCCCGTGCTCGCCGACAACCTGGTGTTCCTCACCAACAGCCCCGACCCGCTCACACTCGACCGCGACGTGCTCTATTCCATCCTGGATAAACATCCCAAGCGCGCCAAGGCGTATTGGTTCATTAACGTGCATGTCACCGACGAGCCCTATACGCACGAGTATTCCGTCGAGACCTTTGGCACGGACTTCCTCTTCCGCGTTCGCCTGGACCTGGGCTTTAAGGTCAACCAGCGCATCAACGCCTATCTGCGTCAGATCGTCGGCGACCTGATGGCTTCGGGCGAGCTGCCGCCGCAGCACCACACCTACTCCATCTACGAGACGCGCGGCAACGTGGGCGACTTCCGTTTTTGCATGCTGCGCAAGATGCTCGCCCCCGAAACGGACATCAACCGCAATGACCACCGCGTGATGGCCATCAAGTACGCCGTCCGCCGCGCCTGCGGAAGCCCGGCACGCTGGTACGGTCTTGAGAACTCGGCCATCATCATCGAGTACGTGCCGCTGTTTGCCCGCATGCGCCCGGCCGTTAAGCTCGTGCGCACCCAGGTGCCGCTCGAGGTTCAGATTGAAGAGGCCGAGGAAATGGAAGTCGACATCTTCTCGGACGACTTGGTCAACGGCAACGAGGCCGGTAAGGACATGAACATCGATCCCACCGAGCTGCTCGAGAGCGTCGCCGATACGCCCGAACAGCAACAGCTCGACGGCCTCGAAAGTGAACAACTCAACGACGCCAACTTCTAGCGACGTCACAAATCAACGACAGCGGCCCTGCACCTCGCGAGAGGTACAGGGCCGTCTTGTATTGCAGTAAAGCTAGCGGCTACGAACGACGCGGCTCGGGAACCACGAGCCTATCGGGGCTCGCGCCCTCGGCATCCATCAGGCTCACGTAGCGAATCGACGGATCCCCATACATCGCGTAGTAATAATTGCCCGTGCGCGCGCTAAAGCATCCGGTGTAGATAGTCTTCTCGAACTTGCCATCGCCCATCCTGGACGCTCCCTCGATCATCACCACACCCTCGAGCGAGCGGAACATGCGAACGACATTTTCGGTCTCGCTCTCCTTTTGCGGGTAATTGGCATTGAGGTACGCCGCCTTTACAAAACGGCTCGGCGAATAGCAATCGCCCGGAATGCCGCGCATGCCGGCACCGGCTCCATAGGGCTTGAGCTCGGCGCCACGCCATGTCGCCGTCTGCGGAAAATCGCTTGTGGCGGTGATATAGGTGCGCAGGTTTTCCATGTGCCACGGGAAGGTGGGCTGGTTGGCAAGGGTGTCGACCGGATCGTCGTATACATGCAGGCCGTCAGCCATCATCTCGACCACGATGCTGCGCTGGCTGTCGCCGATAATCCAATGGAGCAGCGACACGCCCAGCCCCTCTCCGGCAGATTTGGCGACAATCACCGTGTCGCGCAGCGCGGCCTCGACCTCATCAACCGTCGAGAACGTCGCTGCCACCCACAGGGGAAACTCATAGGCCGCAATATTGTTCTTGCCGTCGACAGGGCCCTCGGCATACTCGGCATAACCCGGGAAATTGAGACCCGCCACGGCAAGGCCCGCATCGTTGCCGCAGTCGAAGAACATAGGGTAGTTCTTGTAATCGATGCACATACCGATCACCGCGTGCGCCGCTGTCGCGTCATCGATAAACGAATACGGAATGTGAAATCCGCGCGGCATCACGCGAACCTGTTGGCCGTAGTCAAAGCTCCAGTCGAGATTGCGGCCCAGATACATGTGGCCAGAATTATCGGTAAATCGAATACTCGTACACATAGCGCCTCCTAGCTTTACGTTCTTGCTAATTTCATTGTCTCCAAACAAAAAGGCGCTAAACACAAAAGCCCGGACATGACAACAATGTCATGCCCGGGCCAAAAGAGACGAAGTGCGGTGCTTTGGTCCCCTTAGACCAACTTTCCAAGACAGTGGTCGATCATATGCTGGATCATCTGTGCCTCAAAGCCCGCGTAGTCGCGGCGGCACTCCTTCATCTTGCCGTCGACGATCTGATCAAAGGCGACCTTGCACTTGATATAGCGCGTGGACTTGGTGACCTCCTCGTGCGTCAGGCAGCTCTCCTCCATCTTGCTGGCGCCCAGGCCAAACACCAGACGGGGGTTGTAGAGTACGTGAGGCTCGCCGGCATCGTCCAGGTAGACGCAAACCTTCTTGGTAACGCCAATCTGGTTAGCGGCAAGGCAGCCGGCATCGTCGAGCGACTTGATGGTATCGATCAGGTCCTGAGCAACCGACTCGTCCTCGACGGTCGCAACCTCGCAACGCTGGGACAGGATAGCCTCGTCGTGGCAAAGCTCTTTAATCATACGTTCCTCCATAGGGGTCGTTGTAACCGCTTAAGTATACGGTACCCACACATTTTCATGCGAAAAATACCGTCCGTCTGCTACAAAGCGCCGAACATCAACATGCGAGGAACAACAGCGTCGTAAAGGGGCTATAGTAGTTGAGTTCGTGTCAATCGGCCTAAACTCGGGGCCGAACAAGGAAAGGGTATGCATGGACGAACTTTTTCACGTCAGTGAGCGCAAGTCCACAATCGGGACCGAACTCCGCGCTGGACTGACAACATTCCTGGCGATGGCCTACATCATCGCCGTCAACCCCGCGGTGCTCTCGGGCGCTGGCATCGATGCGGGAGCGCTCGCCTGCGCCACCTGCCTGGGCGCCGGCATCATGACCATCTGCATGGGCATCTTCGCCAACCGCCCGCTCGCCTGCGCGTCGGGCTTAGGCGTCAACGCGATGATCGCCGGAATCACCACCACCGTCTGCGGCGGTGACTGGCACGTGGCCATGAGCGTCATCTTCCTCGAGGGTATCGTCATCTTGCTGCTCGTGCTTTGTGGCCTGCGCGAGGCCATCATGGACGCCATCCCGGTTGTCCTGCGTCACGCCATCTCGGTGGGTCTGGGCCTGTTCATCGCCATGATTGGCCTGTGCGATGCCGGCATTATCACCGCTGGCGCCGGTACGCTCGTCGGCCTGGGCGACATCACCTCCCCCACCTTTATCGTCGGCATCATCTCCATCGTCGTGACGGTTGCCCTAGCTTCCCGCAACGTGCCGGGCTCGCTGCTCATCGGCATCGTCGTCGCCGTCATCGCCGGTATCCCCCTAGGTGTGACCCAGGCTCCGACCGGTATCATCGCCCCGCTCGACTTCTCGAGCATCGGTGGCCCCATCGCCGACGCCGGCGGCGTGCCTGCCATCGTCAAGGTCCTTACCGACCCCGCGCTCCTCGTCATCTCGTTCTCGCTGCTCATGAGTGACTTCTTCGACACCATGGGCACCGCGATGGCCGTGGCCAAGCAGGGCGAGTTCCTCACCGACGACGGCAACGTCGAGAATATCAAGGAGATCCTGATCGTCGACTCCGCCGCCGCTGCTGTGGGCGGTTTCATGGGTGTCTCCTCCATCACCACCTTCGTCGAGTCCACTTCCGGCGCCGCCGACGGTGGCCGCACGGGCCTCACCTCCGTCACCACCGGCGTGCTGTTCATTCTCGCTGCGTTCTTCTCCCCCATCGTCACCATCGTTTCCAGCGCCGCCACCTGCGGTGCTCTGGTCTACGTCGGCTACCTCATGATGAGCGAGGCCTCCGAGATCGACTGGTCCGACGTGTCGCAGGGTTTCCCGGCGTTCATGATTGTCGCCGGCGTGCCCTTCACCTACTCCATCTCTGCCGGCATCGGCCTGGGCTTTATCGCTTACGTGGTCGTCGCGCTCTTTAAGGGCGAGGCCTCCAAGATCAAGCCGCTCATGTGGATCGCAGCCCTTGCCTTCCTCGTCTACTTCTTCGTGGCGTAACGGCATAGTCTGCTAAAACAAAACAACAAGGCGCGGAGTCGCATCGAACGGCTCCGCGCCTTTCTTTTAGCGTCTGCCCCCGTGCCAGCGTGCGACAATTGAGGCTGTCAATATCACAACACCGAGAGAAGCCTGCCTTGGAAGCGCATCATAAGCAGATAACCGTTTATTCAGAGTGTGTGGAAGGCGCGCCCGTCATCTACCTCCCCGTGGTTATGGGCGACGGTGGTGAAGTCTACGAGCGCTGCCGAGAGCTCGACTGCCCGCCGTTCACCCTTGTCGCCATTGGAGGGCTCGATTGGAATCGCGAGCTGAGCCCCTGGGAATGCGACGGAACTATACGAGATGCCGAGCCCTTTGGCGGACAGGCTGCTGGTTTTCTTGACGAGCTGTTGAAGCAGATAATCCCCCAGGCCGAATCATCGCTCCCGCAACCGCCCGCCTGGCGCGGCGTTGCAGGCTACTCGTTGGCGGGTCTTTTTGCACTGTGGGCACTTTGGCAAACAGATGTCTTTGAGCGCGTGGCGAGCGCATCGGGGTCGCTGTGGTTCCCCGGCTTTATCGACTACGCGCGCGAGCGTACGATGACGGCTACGCCCGACGCCGCCTATCTGTCGCTCGGTAAAAAGGAAACCAAGACGCCCAACCGCATGATGCGGCACGTACTCGATGATACGCACGCGATGGAAGAGCTGCTTATCGAGCGTGACATTCCAACAACGCTGGAACTCAACCCCGGCAATCATTTTGCCCAAACTGACCTGCGCATGGCGCGCGGCATCCACTGGATACTGACGCATTAAAAATGGCGTCCACGCGTACATACGCATGGACGCCATTTTTAATTTGGCTGAACGCAGCTACTATTCAGCAGTCTCCTCAAGCTCGGAAGTATCGAACTCAAAGTCATTACCGGGCAGGATGGCGTTGAGCACAATGCCCACCAGCGAGCCCACGGCAAGGCCCGAAAGCGAAATCGTCACGCCGCCCAGCTCCAGCACGATGGCACCGGCGGTACTGTAGGCAATGCCGAGCGAAAGCACGAGCACCAAAGCCGCAACCAGCACATTGCGGTTGTTCTGGAAATCAACCTGGTTTTCGATAAGGTTGCGAACGCCCACGGCGCTGATCATGCCGTAGAGCACGAGCGACACGCCGCCGATTACACACGCCGGCATGGCAGCGATCACAGCAGCAAACTTGGGGCAGAACGAAAGCACGATGGCGCAGCAGGCGGCAATGCGAATCACGCGCGGGTCGAACACGCGCGTCAGGGCAAGCACGCCGGTGTTCTCGCCATACGTCGTATTGGCGGGGGCGCCAAAAAGCGATGCCAAGATGGTCGCCAGGCCATCGCCGAGCAAGGTACGGTGCAGACCGGGATCGGCAATGTAATTGCGTTCGCAGGTAGAGCCAATGGCGGAGATATCGCCGATATGCTCGATCATAGTTGCAAAGGCCAGCGGCATGATGGTGATGATGGCCGTCGTGGCAAGACCGCTATCGAACTGCGGTCCAAAGAGCGCAAACACGGTGTTGTCCCACACGACGGGCAAGCCAACCCAGGGGGCAGCTGCGACGCCAGAGAAGTCGACCTCACCCAACGCAGCCGCAACGGCATAGCTCACCACCACGCCCAGCAGAATCGGCACGATCTTGACCATGCCGCGGCCCCAGATGTTGCAGATGATGATCACGGCCACAGCGATAACGGCGACAAGCCAGTTGGTCTGACAGTTGGCAATGGCAGAGCTCGCTAGGATCAGGCCGATGGAAATGACGATGGGGCCGGTCACCACCGGCGGAAAGAAGCGCATGACACGTTTGGCGCCAAATGCGCGGAACAGCGCCGCCAGCACCGGATAGAGCAGGCCGGCGCAGGCAACGCCCAGGCAAGCGTAGGGCAAAAGCTCGGCCTCGCCGTTGGGTGCAATGGCGGCATAACCCGCGATAAAGGCAAACGACGAGCCCAGAAACGCGGGCACCTTACCACGCGATAGAAAATGAAACAGCAGCGTGCCGATGCCGGCGAACAGAAGCGTCGCCGAAACGGAAAGGCCGGTGAGCACGGGCACGAGCACCGTGGCTCCGAACATCGCAAACATGTGTTGCAAACCCAACACGAACATGCGCGGGCGGCCGAGCGATGATGCATCGTAGATGGCATCGGTGACGGCGGGCGTCGAGGATTGGGACATGGAAGTCCTTTCATGATGGAAGGGCGATCAGGCATATCGGATAACCTGCCCGAACGATACGATCCGAACCATTGTACGCGATACGCAATGCCTCGCACGCGCCGCCACCTGCAAACGCTAGCGTTACTTCCAAACGCGCTCGGCAATGCGCTTGACCAGCGCGATCTTCGCCCATTGCTCGTCCTCGGTCAGCTTGTTGCCAATCTCGCAGCTGGCAAAGCCGCACTGGGGCGACAGGTACAGATTCTCGAGCGGCACGTACTTAGCGGCTTCGCGGATGCGCTCGACGATAACATCCTCGTTCTCGAGCTCTGCCGCCTTGGTGGTTACCAAGCCCAGCACGACCTTCTTGCCGGGAGCGACGTACTTGAGCGGCTCAAAGCCGCCGGCGCGCGGCGTGTCGAACTCCAGATAGAACGCATCGACATTCTCATGTGCGAACAGATACGGAGCGATAGGGTCGTAGCCGCCTTCAAAAGCGTAGGTGGAGTGGTAGTTGCCGCGGCACACGTGCGTGTTGATGACCAAATCGTCGGGCTTGCCCTCGATGGCGGCGTTGTTGAGCGCCACGCCCAGCTCGCTTACCTTTTGCAGGTCGACCGGGCTCATGCCGGTTTTGGCGACAAAATCGGTATCGCAGTAGATGCCCCAGGTGCAGTCATCAAACTGGATGTTGCGGCAGCCTGCTGCGTACAGGTCGGCGATCACCGTGCGATAAGCGGCTGCAATGGCGTCGGCAAGTTCCTCATCGGTCTTATAGACAGCGCGCAGGCTCTCCTGCTGGCCATCGCAGCGATCGAGCGTGACCTCAGAGAACGTCTGGATCGGCGCCGGAATGGTCTGGCGTGCGACCTGGCCCTCCTCCTCAAGCGCCTTAACGAACTTAAAATGCTCGACGAACGGGTGGTTCTCGCCGCTAATGGGACCGGTAACCACGGCGGTGTCGGCCGTCGTCTCCTCGTCATGGAACATATAACCCGTGCGTGAGGTGCGGCGCTCAATGCCGTTAAGGCCCCACATAAAATCGAGGTGCCAGTAGCTGCGGCGGAACTCGCCATCGGTGATCACCTGCAGGCCGGCGGCCTTCTGCTTGGCCACCAAATCGCGAATGGCATCGTCCTCGACGGCCTTAAGGCCGGAAGCGTCGAGTTTACCCGCGACATAGGCGGCACGGGCGTCCTTTACAGCCTGCGGACGAAGAAAGCTGCCGACGATATCGGCGCGAAACGGCGCGTTCGGTTGAATCGAAGTGCTCATAGATACCTCCCTTTGCATTGGTTGCTTTACTGGGACAGAGTATGAGCGCTCATATGACCATCGTAAAATATACGTTTATAACAGTTTGATATAGATGTTTCCTATATCAGTCTGGACTGTCATAAAGAGACTTGAACCGTGCGGAGCACAGCAGCCTAGATATGCTGACGAATCGCGTCGATATAGGCCCGACCGTAGCGCGTAAGCGTCGTGTTCTTGCGCGTGATGATGCCAATCTCCATGTACTCGTCCACGTCGAGCGGAATCGAGATAATGCCGGGGCCGTTGAGCTCGT
The DNA here is from genome assembly GCA_902478965.1 of uncultured Collinsella sp. Lineage (GTDB taxonomy): Bacteria > Actinomycetota > Coriobacteriia > Coriobacteriales > Coriobacteriaceae > Collinsella. Next base: position 15,812 of record CABSMQ010000015.1, read on the forward strand.
GGCTGATCACGCCCGAGCATACCGTGTAGCCGTTGAGGCCCATAGCCAAATTGAACAACGTCGCACGGTCGCGCACGCGGATATTTTTGCGACGCTCGAACGTCGAGGTCAGCTCCTCGGAATAGTAAAACGAGTTGTAGCTGCCCTGCTCGTAGGACAGGAACGGGTAGTCTTCCAGATCCTCGAGCGTCACGCTGGAGCGGTCCGCCAGCGGATGGTCGGCGCAGACGAAGACATGCGGCGTGGCGCAGAAGAGTCCTTCGAACACGAGCTCGTTGGCCACCAGCATGCGCTCGATGACCTCGCGGTTATGCTCGGATAAGTACAGGATGCCCAGTTCGCTTTTCATATGCGCGACATCCTCGATAATCTCGTGAGTCTGCTCCTCGCGCAGGGTGAAGTCGTAACGCGCGGCATCGAACTCGCGGATCACGTCGACAAACGCGTTGACGGCAAAGGAATAATGCTGGCAGCTCACACTAAAGTGCGGCACCTGCTCGGATGCGCCCTTGTACTTGCCCTCGAGTAGGTCGGCCTGGTCGAGTACCTGGCGCGCATAGCCCAAGAAGGTCTCGCCTTCCTCGGACACAATGACGCCCTTGTTGGTGCGCTCAAAGATGTGCACACCCATCTCGTTTTCGAGATCGCGAATCGACGCGGTAATCGAAGGCTGCGACACAAAGAGACGGCGCGAGGCCTCGGTAATGCTGCCGCATTCGGCAACTTTGACGACATATCTGAGCTGCTGGAGCTTCATGGCTGTCTCCTTAGCTGTTCGCGAAATTCGCGTCGGCTGCACCCTCCTGACGCATAAACGGCGGCATCTCCCCCGTCGCGGCGCAGGCGGCAATCTGATGCAGAGCCCCGGCGACCGCATCATCTGCCGCGGCGCCGATATGCCAGCGCGCGGCAGCCGTGACGGCCTCATTGGCATTGGCGACTGCAACGGAGTTGGGAACGGCATCGATCATGGGCAGATCGTTATCGGAATCGCCAAATACGGCCACCTCGTCGGGTGTCAGGCCCAAGGCGCGCGCCAGCTCCAGCGCAGCGCAGCCCTTGTCCCAACCATCCGGAAGGATGTCGAACAGGCGCACTCGGTTGTTGGGAAACACAAGCGAGAGTTCCGGCACCTCAACGGCAACGCGCTCGCGTAGCTCCGCGAGCTCCTCACGCGAACGGGCACTCCAGATATTCGCCTTAAACACCGGCGCGCCATCGACGACGGGACGACACGGGGCCTCTTCGCCTTTGAGCCACGCATTGCCGCCCGACTCCATAGCGCGACGCACACGCTCGGGATTGCTCGTCACGCAATAGGCATCGTTGCCCCAAAAGTCATCGCCCAGGCTGTAGACTTTTAGAAATGTATCGTCGGTCTCTTGCTCCAGATAGTCAGCCAAACGCATCAGAGCATCGTTGTCGATTGCGCGCGAAGCGACTACTTCGCCGTCGACAAACATCACCTGGCCGTTACAGAACGCACCGGTCGAAAAACACTCGGAACGGTTTTTGAACATCCAGCCCATCGCGGACGGCTGACGACCCGAAACCGGCCCAAAGTGCAGACCCGCCGCCTGCATGGCATGAATACCCTCAATGGCGTAGTCGCTGGCGCCGTCATGCCCGGCTGGAATCAGTGTATCGTCCATATCGGTCAGCACAAGTTTAATCATAAGGCCCCCATTCGTATCGGTCCTACCTATTGTAACGACCTGCCAAAATAAACCTGTCCCTTTTTGGCAGGTGCGCTAGTATAGGGAACAACAGATTCGATGCGGGAGTGCCGGCGGTGCAAACCACAAGGCTGAGAGGGCATGGGGCCCAATCCTTTGAACCTGTCAGTTAATGCTGGCGTAGGGAGCATGCCGCCTTTACAGGGGCGCTGTCTATGCACAGCGCCCCTTTTCTATGCCAAGGAGGCATGTGCAGTGATTGATTCGGAACAGCTTAAGCAACATATGGTCAAGGCCGTAGAGGAGATTCGCGCCACCAATCCGATGGCCGGCTCCATCACCAACACGGTGACGATCGACTTTGTCGCCAACGCGCAGCTCGCCGTGGGCGGATCGGCCGCCATGGTCTATCTGCCCGACGAGGGCGAGGCACTCGTTGCCGGCGGCGGCGCCATCTATCTCAATATGGGCACGCTCTTCCCCATCTACGAGCAGACAATTCCCCGCGCGGCCAAGGCGGCACACGACGCCGGCAAGCCCTGGGTGCTCGATCCAGTGGGCTTGGGCATCGGCAGCCTGCGCACCCAGTTGGTAAACGAGCTCAAGCAGTACAAGCCCGCTATCGTGCGCGGCAACGCCTCCGAGATCATCGCACTCGCCGGCCTGTGGGGTCTTGAGGGCGAGGCAGCTGATCTGAGCCGTGTACGCGGTGTCGATACCACCGACACGGTAGACGCCGCCCGCGATGCCGCCGTGGCGCTCGCCCGCTACACCGGCGGCGCCGTTGTGGTCTCGGGCGAAGTCGACCTGATAACCGACGGCACAACCGTGGCCAAGTCCCACGGCGGCAGCCCGCTCATGTCCAAAATCACCGGCTGCGGCTGCTCGCAGGGAGGCGTGCTGGCCGTGTACGCCTGTGCCGCCGACCCGTTTACGGCAGCCATCTGCGGCACCGCCGTCTACAACGTTGCCGGCACGCGTGCCGCCGCTGTCGCCGATGCCCCGGCAAGCTTTAAGGTCGCCTTTATCGACGAACTCTACCGCGCGACCGCCCAAGACATTGCCGACAACCGACTCGAGCCCGAGGAGGCATAGGCCATGTCCGATCCCGCAACCAATACCGGCATGAACACGCTCGTCGCCGTCGCCATCGCCCCGTGCGGCACCGGCGACGAGCTGTCCGCCGAGGTCGCCGAGGTCGTGCGCGTCATTCGCGAGAGCGGCCTTCCCAACCGCACCACCTCGATGTTCACCGAGATCGAGGGCGACTGGGACGAGGTCATGCATGTCGTGCGCGACGCAACCTTTGTGTTGGCGAGCAAGGGCATCCGCACCGAAGTCGTGCTCAAAGCCGATATTCGGCCCGGATTTACCGACACCATGACCGGCAAGCTCGAGCGCATGGAAGCACAGATCAAAAAGCAGGAGGAAGCACGATGAGCATCCGCGACAACCTTGATATCTCGGCCTATCTGGTTCTCGGCCCCGAAAACACGCTCGGACGCCCCGTGGGCGATGTGGTGGCCCAGGCACTCGACGCCGGCTTTACCTGCATCCAGGTGCGCTCCAAGATGGCAAGCGCCCGCGAGATCATTGCGCTGACCGGCGATGCCGCACAGGCAATCGCACAGGCCGGCAAGACCGGTCAGGTCGCCCTGCTGATCGACGACCGTCTGGACTGCGTGCTTGCCGCGCGCGAGCAGGGCATCGCCGTCGACGGCGTGCACGTGGGTCAGAGCGATATTCCCGTCGAGGTCTGCCGCAAACTTCTGGGCCCCGATGCCATCGTGGGCCTTTCGGCACGCTGCGAGGAGATGCTCGAGTACGTCAAGACCGCCGACATGAGCCTGGTCGACTACCTGGGCATCGGCCCGCTCCACGAGACCAAGACCAAGCGCGATTGCGGACGCGCGGCCGACGGCTCTATCATCACCAAGAGCTTTGAGGACCTGGCCGCCCTCCACGCGGCAAGCCCCGTGCCCATCGTGGTGGGCGGTGGCGTCAAGACAGCCGACTTGCCGCAGCTCAAGGCCACCGGCGTCAACGGCTTCTTTGTGGTGAGCGCCGTCTGCAGCGCCGATGACCCCTACGCCGCGGCCAAGGAGCTCGTCGACACCTGGCAGCAGGCATAGCCATAAGCCGAGCAGCCGATTCGCAGCCTCACATCTTCAGCAATGGAAAGCGCATCCCGGTTTGGACCTCCATTCCGGGATGCGCTTTCCGCCGAGATGGCGGCAGCAGCCTCTACCCTGCCAGATATGCCTCCAGTGCCGGCAAGGTCGCCTCCGCATCGCGGCGACCAATCTGGTAGATGCGCTCAAGTTCATCGGGCTCACGACACAGCGACGGCACCTTCACCGATTCGCTCGGACGCACCACAAAGATATCGCCGGCGGCCTCACGACGCGCCAAATCATCGAGCGTGGCATTGTAGACCTCATGCCGATGCTCGAGCGCTGCGACAAACTCCGGATAGTGATGGAACACGCGACGCAGCATGGGCATCACGCTGTTGGGCTGCTTCACAAAGCCCGCCGGCTGCGTGAGCACCACGATATTGCGGTCATACCCCTGCGCAAACAGCCATGCACTGGGAATAGAATCAGCAACGCCACCATCCAGATACTTATGCCCGTCAATAGCAACGGGACGCGTCGCCACAGGAATAGCAGACGACGCCCGGATCCACTCGATATCGTGCTCATCGCCATAGGGCAGGTCGTGGTAGACGGCCTTGCCCGTCTCGATATCGGTACACACGCACGTAAACCGCATAGGGCAGGCGCGATATGTCTCCAGGTCGATGGGATCGCGCTCGATGGGCACCTCGTGATAGGCAAAATCGGCATTGAACATGTCACCGGTTCGCAACCAGCTGGTCACACCCGCATAGCGCTTATCGGCACAATAGGCCTTGTTGTAGCGAATGGCGCGGCCGATCTGGCGCGATTTAAAGTTGTAGCCAAACGCCGCGCCCGCCGAGACACCCACCATATGGTCGCAGGTCAAACCGTGCTCCATCCAAACGTCGAGCACGCCCGCCGTATACATACCGCGGTAGCCGCCTCCCTCGAGCGCAAGCCCCACCGCGTGCGTCGTATCCGGCTGTGCCATGCGACCATCTCCGTTCCTGCGTTTTAAACCGGGACAAGTATACCCGTCAACATATATCGTCTCAGTCGCATTTTCATCGAACATCGCATCGTCGCGCTACCGCCTGTCGAATAATAGCCGTCCACAGCATGTGCACCCATATCCCCGCACTCGAGGAAAGCGGCTTTATGGTGACGCTCGACAAGCACATTTGGCAGATTGCGCCCGTCGACGGCGATCAAGGCCGCAGCACGCAGATCATTTCATCGATGCTCGAAATGGCGCAGTCGCTCCATCTGCCCGTCGTGGTCGAAGGCGTCGAGACAAATGAGCAGGCGAACATGCTACGACAAATGGGCGCCCGCTACGCTCAGGGCTTCCTCTACTACCGCCCCATGCCGGCGAAGGATTTTGAGGCATTGCTCGATGGTGGCAATAACAACTGATACGCTCGCGCGCAAAACGCCACCGTCGAAGGGGACATTTGTCTCCATTAGCTAACTTATATCCCCAATTCAAACCGAATTGGGGATATGATACAAACCGTTGTTCCGCCCAAGGAGGTTATCCATCATGAACGAGTCATATCGCCTGGGCGAGCAATCGATTATTGCCTATCTTCAGCGACTTGCGAACGGCGTCTCGACCGCTGAACTCGATGTTGCCGCGCTGCCTGCTGAGCTACGCGCCGTTGGTGAGCAACTGCAAAAGACGCATGCCATCCTGCAACAAGAGCGCCAGCTGCTTGAGCGCAACGCCTATATCGATCCGCTCACCAACTTGGGCAACCGCAACGGATTCGACCGCCACGTCGAGCAACTCTGGCGCAAAGGCGACCCCTTCACCTGCGCCTATATTGACATCGACCATCTCAAGCATTGCAATGATAGGTTTGGCCACGCCGAAGGCAATCGCTATATTCTGAGCATCTGCCGCACGCTCTCCGAAACCATGGAGCACGATGAGATGCTGTTCCGTATCGGTGGAGACGAGTTTGTGCTCATCTCGCTCTCCGCAAACGAGATTGAACTCGAGCAGCGCTTGGAGCAGGTACGTGCCAGGCTGATCGAGGCGAGCTCAGGTGGCAAGGCGCCCATGATCGGCAGCTTTAGCTTTGGCTGCTCGCGCGTCGATCCACTTGCCGGCGACACGCGTCGCCAGATGACAATGGATGCCGATCGCAAGATGTATCGCTATAAGCTTATGCATCGTGTGCAGCAACCGAAAGACGATGACGCGCCGCAACGCCCAATCGTCGATCAGCTTCCCTGCAACGACCGGGTGTTCCAAGCGATCTCCATGAGCTCCGAGACGCGCTATCCGTTTATCCTCAATCTCGATACGGGAGAATCGCAATGGTCGGTTAACGCCGTGCGCGATTTTGACCTGCCCTCCCAGCACCCTTTTAACTCACTCGACATGTGGCTCGCCCGCGTTCATCCCGAGGACCGCGACAACGTACGTGCCGAGCTCGACATGGTGATAAACGGCACGTGGCACTTCCACTACATGCAGTATCGCGTAATGGATGCCACCGGAAAATACGTGCTTTGCGACTGCACGGGCTACCGCTTGGACGGCACCGATACCGAGCCCGGCATGTATGTGGGCATTATCATCAACCGAAGCTTGGCAGATACGACCGATTCCGTGACCGGCTTGGGCGATATTCACGCCCTGGTCAACGCCATTGGCGAAATGCGTCGCGTGGCGCGCAAGGCTGGTTTGATCGCCATCAAAATCGACGATATCGCTCAGGTCAATGCCCGCTTTGGCTTTGATGCGGGCGACCGCGTTTTGGCAGAATGTGCCGCCTGTCTGGTGGAATGCTCGCGCGGTAAGGGTCGTATGTTCCGCTCGACGGGGCCGATGTTCGTGGCTCTTTTCGACGACTTTGATCCCGAAGAAACCGATGCGATTGCAGAGGAAATCGAGCGGTTCCTGGGTTCGCCCGTGCTCTTTGGCCCATTTGAATATCAGCCACCCATTCGCGTGGCCACACTCCATCTGGACGGCGTCGACCGTCAGCCCGTTTCCATTTTGAACGAGCTCAAAGCGTTGCTCGGGAAAGCCGTGCAGGTGCCAGGCACCAAACTGGATTAGCACCGCGCCCACACCGCCTCCCCCATCGTGCGATAATCCTCTGCAGAAGTCACCGACAGCAGAGGGAGTTTGTGATGAAGGTTCTTTTGGTCAATGGCAGCCCCAAGGTAAACGGCAACACCGCCCGCGCACTCGCCGAGGTCGCCGAGCAACTCAATGCCGAAGGCATTGATACCGAGGTGTTTCAGCTGGGCACCAAGCCCATTCGCGACTGCATCGGCTGTGGTCAGTGCGGCAAGCTCGATTGCCGCTGCACCTTTGACGATGACGTGGTGAACGAGCTGATCGCTGCCGCCGAGCAGGCAGATGGTTTTGTCTTTGGCTCGCCCGTCTACTATGCGCACCCCAGCGGACGCATCCTTTCGGCCCTCGATCGCGCCTTCTATGCCGGCAGCAAAGCCTTTGCACACAAGCCGGGCGCTGCCGTCGCCGTTGCCCGTCGCGGCGGCACGTCGACCACCTTCGACGTGCTCAATAAGTACTTCACCATCAACCAGATGCCCGTGGTTGCTTCCACGTACTGGAACAACGTGTTTGGCTGCGTGCCCGGCGAAGCCGACGGAGATGCCGAGGGTCTGGCCACCATGCGCAACATCGGCAAGAACATGGCCTGGCTCCTGCATTGTATCGAGGCAGGACAGGCTGCCGGCATCGAAGCCCCCGAAGCCGATCGCGAGCGCACCAACTTTATCAGGTAGAACGGCGGAACAAATACATGAACGTGCAAATTTTTGGCACCAAAAAGTCTTTCGATACCAAGAAAGCACAGCGCTTCTTCAAAGAGCGCCGCATTAAGGTGCAGTTTATTGACCTTAAGGAAAAGGAGATGAGCAAGGGCGAGCTCACGAGCGTGATGCAGGCGGTCGGCGGTATCGACAAGCTGCTCAACCCCAAGGCCAAGGACGAGGAGACGCTCGCGCTCATCCAGCACCTCACCCCCAGCCAGCGCTTCGACAAGTTGCTCGAGAACCAGCAGGTTCTAGCCGAGCCCATCGTGCGTAACGGCAAAAAGGCCACCGTCGGTTATTGCCCCGATGTATGGGGAGCCTGGGAGTAGCCTGTGTTATTTGCCAGCGCGTGGGTATAAGAGCAGGCGTTTGGCATAAGATTCAACTGTAAGCCATGTCTAACAAAGGAGGGCACATGCCCAACAAACCCGTGAAAATCATCATGCTTACCGGATACCTCGGTGCCGGCAAGACCACGCTGCTCAACCACATCCTCGCTAACGATGGCGGTATCCGCGCCGCCGTAATCGTCAACGATATCGGCGAGATCAATGTGGACGCCAGCCTCATCGCCGACGGCGGCCTTTCCGAGACCGACGACCTCATCCCTCTCACCAACGGCTGCATCTGCTGCACGCTTTCGGATGACCTGGCCAACCAGCTGCAGGGCATCGCCGATTCGGGCAACTTCGATTACATCATCATCGAGGCCTCGGGCATTTGCGAGCCCATCCCCATCGCCTACACCATCTCGAGCTTCTGCGACGAGGCCAAGGTGGGCGGCGAGCCCAAGCTCGCGCTCGACAACATCGTGGCCGTGGTCGACTGCGCCCGCATGTACGACGAGTTCAACGGCGGTCGCGACCTGCTGGCCGAGGATATCGACGAGGACGACATCGAGAGCCTGCTCATCCAGCAGATCGAGTTCTGCTCCACGCTGATCCTCAACAAAACCGATACCGTGAGCTCTGAGCAGATCGCCGAGCTCAAGGCTATCGTGCGCAGTCTGCAGAAGGACGCCGTGATCGTCGAGGCTCAAAACGGCGAGGTTCCCATGGAGGAGCTGCTCGATACCGACCGCTTCGACTTTATGCGCGCCTACAACTCCGCCGCCTGGATCGATGCCATGGAGCATCCCGAGGAGCACGACGACCCCGAGGTGCTCGAGTACGACATCGAGACCTTTGTTTACTCGCGCCGTAAGCCGTTTGACCTGAAGAAGTTCACCGATTTTGTTGAGCAGGAGTGGCCCGACGAGGTCATCCGCGTCAAGGGTCCGCTGTGGCAGACCGGCGACCCGGACATGTGCTACATGTTTGAGCAGGCCGGCCACCAGATGCGCCTGATGGAGAACGGCCTGTTTGTCGACTCGGCGCCCGAGGGCGAGAAACAGAAGATCATCGACGAGAACCCCGAGATCATGCAGATTTGGGACGACGAGACGGGCGACCGTATGACGAGCCTGTGCATCATCGGCCGTCACATGGACAAGGATGCGCTCATCGCCTCCCTCGATGCCTGCCTGACCGACTGGCACCGCGCCTAGGTTTATCCAAGCGGGTATTTTCCGCTTACGTAACCGCCAAACCACCACGAAGGTACCCTTCGTGGTGGTTTTTCGTTCTGAGCCAAGGAGATTCATGTTCAACATTGTGCTGTATGCGCCCGAGATTCCGGCCAATACGGGCAATATCGGCCGCACCTGCGTGGTTACCGGCGCCCGTCTACATCTGGTGAAGCCACTGAGCTTTTCGCTCGACGACAAGACGGTGCGTCGCGCCGGCCTGGGCTACTGGCAAAACTTGGACGTGACCACCTATGCCGGCTGGGAGGATTTCCTTGCACGCAATGGTCTCTCCCCTGCCGACGAACGCCTGCATCTGCTGACCAAAAAGGCACGCCGCACCTATGCGCAGAGTACCTACCGCGATGACGACTACTTGATCTTTGGCAGCGAGAGCTCGGGCATTCCCGAGCCACTGCTTGCCGCGGCGCCCGAGCGTTGCGAGCGCATCCCGATGCTGCGCGATTGCGACTCGCTCGATAACGCCGAGGCATGGGAAGCTCACGAGGAATCGCTCGGGCATACCGAGGACAGCCACGAGGCCATCCTTCGGCAGGATATCTGCGGCAACTTCGTCAATCCCGACGACTACCGCATCAGCGCCCTCAACCTTTCCAACAGCGCCGCCATCGTCCTCTACGAGGCCCTACGCCAAACAGGCTTTCCGGGAATGTGACAAAGGAACTGTCCCTTTGTCACATTCAAGCGCCGCGCCGATGGCACACACGCCTAATTGATGCTCTAGATAAAGAGCCCTCACTTTTAATCAGAATTAACTAAAGTAAAATGAAGTTAAACGGCGGTGTGAAAGGAGAGCTTTGTGGAATATCTCGAGAACCCGTTTACCCCCAGTTTTGGCGAGGTTCCTGCCCATCTCGCCGGCAGACAACAGATTATTCGGGATCTGGACCGTGCCTTCTTGAGCCAGCGCAGGCGCCCAGAATTGACCTCGATCTTCTCAGGCGCGCGTGGAACCGGTAAAACCGCTCTCATGTCGTCGCTCGCGACAAGGGCGGAATCCCACGGCTGGATAGCCGTAAAGACGACCGCGCTCCCGGGAATGCTTGAGGAAATCGAGTTCGGGGCGAAACGTGCTGCCGGCCATCTTATCGACCCGTCTAAGTACTTCGAAGTCACCGGTCTCGGAATTGCACCGCTCGGCAGCATCGAGGTCAATCGCATTCACGATGCCTCAACTTGGCGTTATCGCATGAGCGACATCATCGACCAGCTCAACGAGGCGGGCACCGGTCTGCTCGTCACGGTTGACGAGGTGGACCCGACACTCGACGAGATGATTCAGCTCGCAGCGACGTATCAGCACTTTGTGACCGATGGAAAACGCGTCGCACTGCTCATGGCGGGACTTCCCAACAACGTCTCGACGTTGCTGAACCACAAGACGGTCTCGTTCCTTCGCCGCGCCCAACAATATCATCTGGGTCGCATTGCCGACTATGACGTACGCGAGGCCTTGATTCGCACGATCCAGGAAAACGATCGCCTGGCAGATGCCGAGGGAATCGATAGAGCCGTTCGCTCGATCTCTGGTTTTCCCTTCCTATTGCAACTCGTAGGCTACCGTGCCTGGGATCTCACAAGCGATTCGAAGGAAATCTCGTCGCGCGACTTTGACCTGGGAATCAAAATCGCGCGCGACGAGATGGACGACCGAATCCTCGCGGCAACCTATCGGGAACTCACTGCAGAGGACAAGCGATTCCTCATCGCCATGCTCGATGACGAGGAAGAGTCCACCACCGCTGACCTTGTCGAGCGCCTTAAGCGTTCGCCACAGCAGGTCTCCCGCTACCGACGCCGCATGATAGATGCCGGCATCATCGGAGAACGAGGACGAGGGCTCGTCGCATTTGAATTGCCATTCTTCCGCGACTATCTCGCGGCTCAATGCGTGAAATAGAAATCAATGTGACAAAGAGGCAGTCCCTTTGTCACATTGTCTATAGGTAGCGTCCGGTAATGCTCTTGGAGCAGACCGCGATATCCGCCGGCGTGCCGGCGCAGACGATTTGCCCACCGGCGTCGCCACCGCCTGGGCCCATGTCAATCACATAGTCGGCGTTACGGATAAGGTCGAGGTCGTGCTCAATCACAATCACCGTGGCGCCCTTGGCAACGAGGCCGTCAAACACGTTCAACAGTACCTGAACATCGAGCGGATGTAGTCCGATCGTGGGCTCGTCGAATACGAATACGGCATCATCCTGCACGCGGCCCATCTCGCTCGCGAGCTTAAGGCGTTGTGCCTCGCCGCCCGAGAGCGCCGGCGTGGGCTCACCGAGTGTGAGATAGCCCAAGCCTAGGTCGTGCAAGGTCTGCAAGCGCGTCTGAACCTTCTTGAGCCCCAGTGTGGCGTCGATGGCCTCGTCCACGCTCATGTCCATGAGCTGCGGCAACGTAAGCAAGCTCCCGTCCTTGCCCTCGCGATGGATATGCGAGGCGGCCTCGGCGTAGCGTGAACCACGGCATGCTGGGCAGATGATCTCGACGTCGGGCAAAAACTGCACGTCGAGCGATATCGATCCCGTGCCGTCGCACGTAGGGCACCGCAAGGCGCCAGTGTTGTAGCTAAAGGCACCCGCCTTGTAGCCGGCTGCCTTGGCCTCGGGCGTACGGGCGAAGGCGCGGCGCAGCTCATCATGGATGTCGGCATAGGTCGCCACCGTCGAGCGCACGTTGGCGCCGATGGGCGTAGCATCAATCAGGTTTGCGCGGGCAATGCCCTCGGCATCGACCCAACGCACGTGCCCCGGCAGACGCTCGCCAGCTGCCTGCGCCTTAAGCGCCGGGATGAGCGTCTCGAGCACGAGCGTCGTCTTACCCGAACCCGAAACACCCGTCACCGCGACGAGACGGCCGCGCGGGATATCGACTTCGAGCGGCTTGACGGTATGGATGGTATCGGTCGCCATGCGGATGTGGCCCTGGTCGAACATTTCGTCGTCAGTCACCTGCGGACGCAAGCGCTTGGGCTCGGCGCGCAAAAACGGCGCGATACGGCTGCCCTGCGATTGTTCGACCTCATCTATCGTGCCAGCGGCAATCACATTACCGCCGCCCGCTCCGGCAACGGGGCCCATCTCGACCAGATAGTCGGCTTCCGCTAGCACGCGCGTATCGTGGTCGACAACAACCACGGTGTTGCCGTCATCCACCAGATCGCGCATTACGCCCACCAAGCCGTCGACATTGGCAGGATGCAAGCCGATCGAGGGCTCGTCCAGCACATAAAGCACGCCCGTCGATCGGTTGCGCACCACACGGGCGAGCTGCACGCGCTGACGCTCACCCGTGGAGAGCGTGGCACCGGCGCGATCGAGCGAAAGGTAATCGAGACCCAGGTCGACCAGACGACGAGCCGTGCCCAAAAACGAATTGCAGATATCCGCTGCCATGGGCCGCATCTCGGGCGGCAAGGATGCGGGCACTCCGCGCACCCACTCAATCGCCTCGCCCAGCGTCATGGCTGCGGCCTGCGCCAGATTGATACCGCACACCTGGGGCTGGCGCGCGGCCTCGGAGAGACGCGTGCCACCACAGTCACGGCATGGACCCTCGCGCAAAAAGCGCGCAACGCGTTTGAGGCCCTTGTCGTCCTTAACCTTGGCGAGCGCATTCTCAACGGTATAGACGGCGTTGTAATAGGTGAAATCGAGCGGCGTGGCGCCCTCGCCGTTCTTGGGAACGTAAAGAATGTGCTTCTTAACCGCGGGGCCGTGAAACACGATGTCGCGCTCTTGAGGCGTGAGCTGGTTAAACGGCACGTCGGTGCGCACGCCCATCTCGCCGGCGACCTGCTTCATCAAATCCCACATGAGCGTACCCCAGGGAAGCACCGCACCCTCGTTGATAGTCTTTGACTCGTCGGGCACCAGGCTCGCCTCGTCCACCTCGCGCATGACACCGGTGCCGCCACAGGTGGGGCATGCACCGCCGCTATTGAAAGCCAAATCCTCGGCACTCGGCGCGTAGAACTCGCGGCCGCATGTCGGACACGTGAGCGACAGGCCTGCGGCCACGTTAAGGCTCGGCTCCAAACGCGCCCCGCAATGCGGGCATACGTGATGGGCGCAACGGCTAAAGAGCAGACGCAGGCTATTGTTGAGCTCGGTCATGGTGCCAAAGGTAGAACGCACGCCCGGCACGCTGGGGCGCTGATGCAATGCGAGCGCCGCCGGCACGTGCAGCACCTCGTCCACCTGGGCGTGCTCGGCCTGCGTCAGACGACGTCGAGTATAGGTGCTGAGCGCCTCCAGGTAACGACGCGAGCCCTCGGCATAAAGAACCCCCAGCGCCAGAGAGCTCTTGCCCGAACCTGACACGCCGGCAATACCCACGAGCTTTCCCAGCGGAATATCGATATCGATGTCCTTAAGGTTATGGACACGTGCGCCACGCACCTCGATAGCCTGCGGGCTCATCTTCTGTTCCGTCACCTTTATCACCCTACTCATGCCATATAACTCGATCGCGAATGTACGCGCCCAGCATGGGCACGGTAAACCGGACGAGGCCGTATCCGGCAGCTTCGATGACGCGCTCGCGAATCAGGCTTGCGCGATATTTACTCGCCCAGCTCTGGGTACGCTCGCAGCGCTCAATGATATCCGCCATGCGCGTCGGTTTGCCCTCTTCAACCGCCATGGCCTCGATAAAGAGGCGCTGTGGACTGCGCAGCCCGTAATACAGAGGCGCGTCAACCGCTTCGTAGAACTCGGAGACGGCATCCGCATGGCCATCCTCGACATCGCGCCTTTCGATGACCTGCGAGCTACGCCGGACAGCAGACCGCCACATGTAATATCCCACCAGCTGAACCATATAGGGATGCCCCATGCTCTTGTGCGCCGCAAGGTCCGCTGTCTCCGCGTCAACGTAAAGACCAGCGTCTTTGACCGTCTGGATATACGAATCGCGTACCTTGGGCAAAGATATCGCCTCCAGCGTACGCTGCTGGGCACGCCGCAAAAACGTCACGCTCGGCTCTTCGAGCAGATCGTCAACCATACTGGGCAAGCCAGCGAACACCAGCGCAAGACCGCGCTGGTCGCTATCGGGCAAGCCCGTGGCATCCTGGTCTCCGAGCAACTGCTGATAGAGAACGGCAAGGGCCGCCAGTTCCTCGATAGACGCCGATTGTGCCTCGTCAATCGCAAACAGTATGCCCTTGCCTGGACCGAGCTTCTTGAGGCGCTCGTTGACCAGCCCTCGCAACGTTTCGCCCTTTGCTCGCGCCGCCTCGACCGACATCCGGCCAAACGACGGACCGAACTCCATTGACGTCACAACGGGCTTATTCGAGCGAAGCGCGTCGGCTAAGCGGTCGCATAAGCCAAGCGAAGCGGAATCGGAGATAACCGCCCATCCGCGCTCGCTGGCTAGACGTTGCAGCTCCCGCAGGAGAACCGTTTTGCCGCAGCCGCGGTTTCCCGTAATGAGCATGAGCCTACCCGACGCTCCGGCGCCGTTGTCGAGTCCTTCCTCAAAATCTTCGATGACCGACTCTCGACCGATGAGCATCGGAGGCCGCTTGCCTGCCGTTGGCTTAAAGGGATTTGGATTCATGTCGGCCTCCTCGGATCGGTAAATCCTGGTAACAGTTATACCAACTTATACCGAGTTATACCAACTGAATCTGACAAAGGGGCTGCCCCTCTGTCACATGTGGCCGAAAAACTCGGCGTCTGCTGCTCGCCAGGGGCGGAAGGTGGCGGGATCGATCTTTACGTGCGCCGCGGCGGGTACGTCGTACCATTTGACCGTGTAACCAGCGCCGTGAGAGCAAAAGACCGAGTCGGGCGTGTTGGGCAGATCGGCCTCGGGCTCATAGGCGGCCGTCTCGATTACGCGCTCGGCATCATGGCAAGCCGCATAGCCGGCGAACTCCAGGTACAGATGCCCGCGACCGCTCGTGTAGGCAGCTACCTCCAGGGCATAGTCCTGCACCTCGGATGCCGGCACGCGACCCACAAGCTTCGCCCGGTCCCCCGTCATCGTCGGTGGCTCGTACTCGGCACCCATGCGCGTGGCATCCGAGAGCGCCCGGCCCACGCACTCCCCCGGCACCTCGAGCTCAAAGTGGTACCACGGCTCCAACAGCACCGCCGCGCCAGCCTCACGCGCCTGCATGAGCCCCTGGCGAATCGCGCGGTACGTGGCCTGGCGAAAATCGCCGCCCTCGGTGTGTTTGGCATGCGCACGGCCGCCCGTGAGCGTAATGCGCACATCGGTGATGGGCGAGCCGGTCAGCACGCCCAGGTGATCGCGCTCCATGGCGTTGGTGAGTGCCAGACGCTGCCAGTTAAGATCGAGCTCATCGGTCGAGGTCACGGTGCCAAACTGCACGCCCGAACCCGCCGGCAACGGCTCCAGACGCAGATGCACCTCGGCATAGTGGCGCAGTGGCTCAAAGTGGCCCACGCCCTCGACCGGCTGCGAAATAGTCTCCTTATAGAGAATGCCGCCAGACTCAAACGCAACCGAAAGGCCAAAGCGATCGGCCAACACCCGCTGCACGACCTCGAGCTGCACCGCCCCCATAAGCTGCAGATGTATTTGTTCAAGATGGGTGTTCCAGCCTACGCCGAGCATGGGATCTTCGTCCGCCAACTCAGTCAGCGCTTTGAACACCGCATGGACATCGTGTTCGCCCGGAAGCACCGTATAGGTGAGGACCGGCGCAATGACGGGCGCATCGCACGCGGGTTCCGCACCCAGAGCGTCCCCTGGGCGAACGTGCGCAAGGCCCGTCACGGCACAAATGCCGCCAGCAGCAACTTCTTGGGCAAGCTCATACTTCTCGCCGTTATAGATGCGTACCTGATCGACCTTCTGCTCCCATGCCTCGGCACCGGAACGTCCGTTAATCACCTGTTTGGCATGCAGCGTGCCGCCGGTCACTTTAACCCAAGCCAAGCGCTCGCCGCGGTCCCCGCGGCTGACGCGATAGACGCGGGCGGCAAACTCCGGGAGCCACGCCTGTTCGCGCATCAGCGCGCATATACCATCCAACAGCTCGTCCACACCTTGGTCCTTGAGCGCCGAGCCGGCAAAGCAGGGAAAGAGCTTGCGCTCAGCAACCATGCGCGACAGCGTCGCGGAGGAAAGCTCACCCGCCTCAAGAAACTCCTCGAGCGCCGCTTCGTCCAACGCAGCAGCGTCCTCCTGAACGGCGCCACCCGCCAGCAGTTCGTTGGCATCCAGGCACCCCTCAGAAAGACGTTGCCCAAGTTGTGCCAGCAAAACATCGCGGCCGGGATTCTCCAAATCGATCTTGTTGATAAAGATGAACGTCGGGATGTCATAGCGCGCAAGCAGGCGCCACAGGGTTTCGGTGTGCCCCTGTACGCCATCGTTGGCGCCTACCACCAGAATCGCGTAGTCCAGGGCACGCAGCGTGCGCTCCGCCTCGGCAGAAAAATCGACATGGCCGGGAGCGTCCACGAGCATAACGTGGGTGTCACCATGGTCGAGCACAGCCTGCGACGAGAAGATCGTGATACCGCGCTCACGCTCAATCTCGTTCGTATCCAGATGCGAGTCGCCATCGTCAACGCGGCCGCGCTTGCGAATGCGGCCCGCGTTAAACAGCATGGCCTCGGCCAGCGTGGTCTTGCCGGCATCGACATGCGCCAAGATTCCAGCGACCGCTTGCTTCGACATGGCTCTCCTCTTATTGCAAGCCCATCGCACGCGGCAACGGGCACCCTCGTTCCACACTGGATGATACAATTTACGGGCCGGCGGGCGAAGCGGGCCCTATCCCCCGACCGAGCTCATCGCCCCGCGTTGCCGCGCGGCGATTTTCGTAGGTTCGCGCCTTGCGAAAGCCGGCACCTCCCTTTTTTGTCTGCCCGGGGTCATCTGGGACGGTAGCAACGCGAGCCCCACAACAACGCGTTTTACCAAAAATGGCCCCACTCGGGGCCATTTTCATTTCGGTGAAACGCTGGTATGTGACTCGGCCTTTATGCCTCGCGCAGCCAATCAAACGCGACGCGCGGCGTACCGTCCGACACATATACGATACCGGCGCGCTTAAACCCGGCCTTGGCGATGGCTCCCTGCATGGGCAGGTTGTCCTGATGTGTGTCGATGCGCAGGTGATCGGCACGCTCCTTGGCAAAGGCAAACATCGCGGCCGCGATACCGTGCACGGTGCCGTCGGATGCCACACGATGCAGCACAGCGTACGGAGTGTCGCTGCGCCATTGACCGTCCTCAATTACGTCATAGCACTCGTCCGGGCCCGGTAAAAAGGCAAACGTCGCCACCACGCGACCGTCGACTTCGCACACATAGCTGTCACCGGCGGCGATATCGGCAGCCAGCTGCTCGGCAGAAGGCGTGCCCTCGGGCCACTGCGTGGCGTTGCCATGTGCGCGCATAAAGGCGCGGGCCGCGTCATAGATAGCCATGACAGCGGGAATGTCGGTATCGAGGGTTTTTCTGATCATCACGCGGCGACCTCACGTTTATTGGTATCACTTTGACTGAGCAATGATACCAACGTTTTGAGAAGGGCGCGAAGCAGATGGGAAGCAAAAAGCGAGCCGCCTGGTCAAAAGCAAAAAGCGAGTTTTTGAGCACTGCCACCGGCGGCGATATGAGCGACCTGTTTGCACGCGAGGACGAGCGCCGCGACGCCCTGGACGCCGAGCGCGATGAGGCCTGGCGCTATAAGTCGTGCGAGCGCAAAAACCGTTACGACACGCGCGCCGAGGCCGAGGCCGTTATGGCCGACTGCGAAAACCGCGGGCGGCGCGGTTTGGCCTGCTACAAATGCGAATACTGCGGTGGATGGCACCTGACGTCGCACCCTTGGAAATAGGCGCCGCATCGGCACGGCATTGACGGAGCGCCAGCCATCGCACGCAAGCTACGGGCGCGGCGGCACCAAAACATCGTAACGAACGGCCTTGCCCGCAAGTTGATAGCTCGGCTTAACGCCGGCAAGCAGTGGCCCCTTCACCGGCCGCTTGATAACGACCTTGCGCGGGTGCACCGCAAGCGCGGCTTCGACCAGCGCCTCCTCATCGGCACACGGCTGTTCCAGATGATGCAAAAGTTGGAACTTCTTTTTAACCGCCGCGCTCTTGGTGCGCTCGGGAAACATGGGGTCCAGATACACCACGTCGGGAGCGGCGAGCTCGCCCTGCTCGATCAGCTCAGCTGTATGGCGAAGACCGGCAATGCTGTCCTCGCCGGCATGTAAGCGCATGCGTGCCACGGCTGTCGCAAGCGCCGGATCATCTGCCGCACGATCCAAGGCATCCTTGAGGAGCGCCGCGATCACGCAATCCTGTTCATACAGATCGACGGTAAAGCCCGCGGTCGCCAGCAGCAGCGAATCCTCGCCAAAGCCTGCCGTGGCGTCAATCGCCCATGGGCTCTCGATGCCTTTTGCGCGCGCAGCCTTTACCAGCAGCTCTTGCCGCAGACGGCCCTGCTTGAGCCGCGGCAGCATGCGGTCAAAATCGGCGCGCAGCTCCATCGTGCCGTCAGTGAGCGTGAGGCCCTCGGGCTTCCCGGTCAGCTCAAGCCCCGCGGCCCGAGCAACAGAAAAGGGATCGACGACGCCCATGGGTACTCCTTAACAAGCAAAACGAATACGTGAGCGCCGTTTATGCCGGCACCCAACCGTCCGCTATTGTCCCACATGCGACATGGCCCACAGCATCCCAATGCAAAGCACCGCCATCAATCCCGTGCACACGGCAGCGATCACGGAATCACTCATGCGCCTTCCCAACGACCGCGGCTCACGCACTTGCCCTGCTCCGTACATCATGGCTTCTCCTTCGGTCCAGCTCTTACCATGGCCCCATCATCGCAGCGCCGCGCATACGCTGCCATCGATTTGACTTACGCCCAGCTTTCTTTTTTGAAAGGTTGGGGTTGGGCTGCGCGGGCTCAAAGCGCTTTCAGGCACATGCATCGCCGCGTTGAACTACAATGTGCTTCACCATATGTGCAGCACATGGGGTGCGCCAGGTTGGCGTACTCGTATCGAAAGGACCAGCCATGAGCAACGCCTGCAAATTACTCAAAATCCTATCGTTCTTCTTCTTTGTCGTCGGCATTCTAAGCGCAGGCATGGGTGCTACAGCGCTCTTTGCGGGCAGCGCGGCAGGCGATATCACGGGTGCCATGATCGTTTCTTGCATCGTCGTCATCGTATTGGGCGTCGTCGAAATTGTGACCGCCGTCTTTGGCATCCGCGCGGCAAATAATCCCGCCAAGGCTGGCGTTGTCTGGATTTGGTCCATCGTCTGCCTAGCATGTTCGGTCATCAGTCTGCTTCTCTCCCTGCCCCTCTTGGGTGGGACCGGCTCAAGCATCCCCGATTTTACCGGCCTGATCGTCAGCATTATCTACTTTGTACTCGCCAACCGCGTCAAGAAAGAGGGCATGGACCGTTTGAGCTAAACCGCATCCGTGTCAATCGCTCAGCGACTCTGGTATATACGCCAATAAAAAGGGCCGATCGCGTAGCAACGCGGTCGGCCCTTTACGTTTGCCCAGATAAAACCTACCAAAATAAACCTGTCCCTTTTTGGCAGGTTGTTAGCTGTGGCGGTACTCGGCGATGATGAAGTCGATGTCAGTCTGAAGGGTATCGAGGTTTGCCAGGCGCTCTTTGTCGGCGGGGCGCGTGCGGTAGTAGTACGGCGTCATCTGGAACACCGCCTCGATGTCCGCCTGGGTCTGAAGCGTAATATTCGCAGACACCCGCTGCGTTCCGACCAACTCGAGCTCGGTGGTCTTCGGCAGCTTCTCATCGTTAAGGTACGGCGTGTCGTAGAGCACCTCTTTGAGCCCAAAGAGATGACGAGCACCCGGTACCACGGTATAGAGTGAACCCTCTGGCGCCAGCACGCGGGCAAACTCGCGCTCGTTAAAGGGAGCAAAGAGTTCGGTCACCATATCGAAGGCGCCATCGGCCACGGGGATGTCCTTCATGTTGGCCACGAAGTAGGTCGCATCGCCGCGCTTGGCGGCAAGGCGCACCATCTCTTTGCCCAGGTCAAAGCCGTAAACATCCACGCCCGGCACCGCGCCCATAGCACTCGTGTAATACCCCTCGCCACAGCAAATGTCGAGCAAGGGCAGCGGCTTGTCCGACGTCTGTCTCTTATACACATCT
>CABSMQ010000016.1:0-34488 GCA_902478965.1 uncultured Collinsella sp.
CGGCAGCGTCAGATGTGTATAAGAGACAGCCCGCGGACCCCGGGACGCTGAATACTCCGGAATTTGCACGGCGCCCCCTGGGGTACCTGTGGGCAAAAAGCAACCGCCCCGTCAAAGTATGCATTTGGCGGGGCGGTTTATGCAAAAATGCTGCTGCGGGCGCGTCGGCAGCTCGCTAGAACTTGAATCCCAGGACAGGTTACTCGGCGCTCTTGAGGGCGCCGACCATGTCGATCTTGTTGAGGGCACGATTGGTAGCGAGGTTAACGATAAACGTAAAGCCGAAGGAAAGCACCACGGCAAGCACGTAGCTCAGCGGCTCGACTTCGACGTCAAAGTACAGCGACGGCATCTGCAGGATGTACGTAAAGCTCTCGGCCAGCAAGCCGCCCAGCGGCACGCCCAGCGCAGCGCCGATCGCCGTGAGGATCAACGTCTCCTTGTTGACGTAGTGGTGCACCTCGCCACGGCGGAAGCCCAGCACCTTAATGGTCGCCAGCTCGCGCTCGCGCTCGGAGATATTCGTGTTGGACAGCGTAAACACCACCACAAACGACAGGCACGCCGCCATAAAGGTCACGAGCACCACGACCGAATTGATAATCGTAAAGTTCGCCTCATAGTTTTCCCAATGCTCGGCCGTACTCGAAATCGTAAGCCAACCGTCACTCTTAAGATTCTTGCTAAACGCAATCTGGTCGGCCGACGAGCCCTTAAGCAGCACAAAGACGCCGTTAAGACGTGCGCTTCGACCGAACGCGCGCTCATAAGTGCCCTGCGTCATGTAAAGCGTGTTGCCCAGATAGTTGAGCGAAATATCACTGACTTTGACCTTGGCAACATTGAGCGACGAATCCTGGACGTGAGCCGTATCGCCCGGCTGAATCCCCAACACCAGCTGTGAACTCTTACTCAGATACACGTCTCCGTCACGCAAAGACAGCGGTTCTTTGGACTCATCCTCCAGGCGCACGTAATCGCCCAAGTCACCCGTGCGGTCGTCGGGAATCACGATGAGCTGCACGGTCTCGCTCTTTCCGCCGAATGTAAAGGTGACGTTGTCGGTCATAATCGGCAGCGTCGAAGTCACGGTCACGTCAGAATCCTTGGCCGCGCTGCGCTCATCCAATGCCGCGCACGTCTGCGAAAAATCGTCGGGATTGGCAACCGCCAGCAGGTCATAGCGCGTGACGTGGCCGTACTGCTTGGGCGACAGCGCGACCGACGTATCACGAATACCCATACCGCAGATCACGAGCGCCGTGCAGCCGGCGATACCGAAGATGGTCATAAAGGCACGCTTTTTGTAGCGGAACAGGTTACGCGCCGCCACCTTGTTTAAGAAGCCCATGCGGCGCCAGATAAAGCCGATGCGCTCGAGCAAGATGCGCGAGCCAGCGCGCGGGGCCTTGGGACGCATAAGCGAGGCCGGGGTCTCGGCCATCTCGTGGCGGCAGGCGATAATCGTGGCGCCCACCACGCCCACGGCAAACAGCGCCACCGACACGAGCGACGACACGATGTCGTACGAAAGCAGCATCTGGGGCAGTGAGTACATGTCGTCGAACACCGTAAACAGGAACAGCGGCAGGCCCACAAATCCGATGATGTTGCCGAGCACGCCGCCGATCAGACACGCCCACAGCGAGTAGTCCACGTATTTGGACAGAATACGCCCACGTGAATAGCCGAGCGCCTTGTACAGGCCAATAAGCGTGCGCTCCTCCTCGACCATACGCGTGGCGGTGGTAAGGCTGATGAGCACGGCGACGATAAAGAAGATGAACGGGAACACCGTGGCGATGGCCTCAATTGACGAGCTGTCGCTCTCCACGCTCGAGTAGCTTGCGATGTTGCCGCGGTCCTGGATGTACCAGGTGCATTCGCCCAGATCGGAAAGCTCGGCGCGGGCATCGGCAAACTGTTGATCGGCGGCGGCGCGACGCTGATCCAGGTCGGCTTGCGCCTGCGCACGCTCGTCGCTGCCCTCGGCCATGCGATTGATGTTGTCCTGCTCAATCCCAAAGAGCATATTCGCCTGACGCTCAGCCGCGTCCAAGCTCGCCGGCGTGTCGACCGTCAGCTCCTGGGCGCGCGCCTTCTCACGCTCCTCGCGGATCTTCTCGATATTGCCCTTGACCTCATTGATCTTTGCCGCGTAGGAATCCGAATAGGAGTTGAGGCTCTTGGCTCCCTCGACGATCACGTGGACCGCGGAGTAGGAAGAAGATGTCGCGGCGTCCTCGCTCACATAGAACTTATAGTCCGCCGCCGAAGCAGCGCGAAAGGCGTTGACTGTCGAGTCGGAGCTCACATCAGTGGGGTCGAGGACCTCGGCCGTAATGGTGTAATCGCCCGCGGCAAACTGGTCCTTGGCGCTTTGATTGGACGAGCTCGCGTCATTGGCGGCAAAACTCACCGTATCGCCGATTTTCTTGCCCGATGCCTTCAGGAACTTCGAAGTCACCGCGACTTCATCAGCGCTCTCGGGCAAATCGCCGTTCACGAGCACCGGCTGATCGATGTTCTCCTTGGAGAGACTCTGCACGACCACGCGCTCGCGCGTTGTACCCACGGCGGTGTAGGCGGTCTCGGTGTAGATGCCCTCGGCCGTTTCGACGCCATCGACCTCTTGTATGGCGTCGAGATCATCGTCAGTCAGGCCATAGGTCGACTGCACGTTAATGTCATAGACATTTTGCTGGTCGAAGTAGGCATCAACCGAATCACACAGGTCCTCGCAACCCGCCTTAAGGCCGCACATCACGCTCACGCCAAGCGCGGTGATGACCACGATTGACAAGAAGCGCTTAAGACTGCCTCGGATTGTGCGGTAGATGCCACGGCGAAAAACCGTCGGCACCATATCGTTTGAGCTTTGGGCAGTGCGGTAGGTCGTAAAATCCTGCTCGCGCTCCGTGTTCTGCGCGTCGCGGCGTAGGCTGTTTTGGCGGTCTTGGTCCATGGGCGCTACCACTCGATCGTCTCGATAGGCACGGGATTTTGCTGGACCGTCTCGCTCTCCACGCGACCGTTCTTAAAGCGGATCAGGCGATCGGCCATGGGCGCCAGCGCGGAGTTGTGGGTGATGATGATGACCGTAATGCCCTGCTTGCGGCAAGTGTCCTGCAGCAGCTGCAAGATCTGCTTGCCGGTTTTATAGTCAAGTGCGCCCGTGGGCTCGTCGCACAAAAGCAGCTTGGGGTTCTTTGCCAGTGCGCGGGCAATGGACACGCGCTGCTGCTCGCCGCCCGAAAGCTGCGCGGGGAAGTTGGCGAGGCGCTCACCCAAGCCAACCTGGCAAAGCGTTTGCTCGGCATCGAGCGAATCAGGGCAGATTTGCGCCGCAAGCTCAACATTTTCGAGCGCCGTCAGGTTGGGGACCAGATTGTAGAACTGGAAGACAAAGCCGACGTCGGCGCGGCGGTATTCCACGAGCTGCGCCTCGTTAGCGGAGCTCACATCGCGCCCGTCCACCGTCACGGTGCCGGAAGTCGCCGTATCCATGCCGCCCAGAATGTTAAGCGCCGTGGTCTTGCCGGCACCCGAAGCACCCAAAATGATGGCGAGCTCGCCGCGCTCGACCGTAAAGCTCGCGCCGTCGAGTGCGTGAATGCGGGCGTCGCCCTCGCCGTATGCCTTGATGACGTCTTTGAATTCGATATAAGCCATCGATCGGTTCCCATCTGGTCGGATAACTCTTTAGTATTACCCATTTCGCACCGACTAAAAAGGGACGGGTTTATTTTGGCAGGTTCTATATGGGGAAACGGCAGCTATAGATGAGGCGCCGGGGAGGCAGAGAAATCATCGATGGGGTCAGGCCGACCGCCAAACACAACGCACGCATCTCAATCTGTCAGCCAAATCATTCGAACAGCTGTTCGTTTCTATGATATGATTCCGCTATCTAAGCAGGCCAATACGCAGAAAGGCGGCCAACATGGCGTTCGACTTTAAGAAGGAATGCAAGGAGCTCTACAGACCTGCAAGCAAGCCGAGTATCATAACTGTCCCGCCTATGAGCTACGTTGCCGTTCGCGGAAAGGGCGACCCAAATACCGAAGGTGGCGAGTATCAAAATGCCCTGCCGCTGCTTTACGGCATCGCCTATACCGTCAAGATGTCAAAGAAAGGCTCAAGGAGTATCGAGGGCTATTTCGACTTTGTGGTACCGCCGCTCGAGGGCTTCTGGTGGCAAGACTCCCCGAGCGGCGACATCGATTATGTACGCAAGGACGATTTCAACTTTATCTCGTGCATCCGCCTGCCCGATTTCGTCACTCAGGATGACTTTGACTGGGCGGTCGCGGAAGCCACGGCCAAAAAGAAACTGGACTTTTCTGCCGTCGAGCTGCTTAAAGTTGACGAGGGTCTCTGCGTTCAATGCATGCATACCGGACCCTACGACAGCGAGCCGGCAACCGTAGACGCCATGCATGAATATGCGACCGAGCAGGGCTATGTCCCCGACTTCTCAGACACCCGTTTACATCACGAAATCTATCTTTCCGATCCACGCAAGTGTGCGCCGGAGAAACTTAAGACTGTGGTTCGTCATCCTATCAAGCGCGCTGAATAGCGTGGAGCGTCATTTCACGCGCTGGGTTTTAAGCCAGCCAACCAGCCGCCTCCTAGGCTGTCAAGCAATTATCTTGACGCGGCCCGTCGCATCTTATAAGTTTGTTTTGCTAAAGCTGGAAAGCCTCTCAACGATGCGCAACTCCAGCTCTTTTTCTATCAAGAGGCTTAATGAAATACCAGAAGTTGCGGATATCCATCAACGAACAAATAGCACTATTGACAGAAAACAAGGGTCTTAAGTGCTCTGATCAAAGCGAACTCGAGCGAGCTTTGGTCGAAGCCAACCACTACAGACTGTCGGCCTACTGGTTTCCCTACAAAACCAAATGCAAGTCCGGGATTACCATCTTTCGCGAAGGCACAACATTCGAAACCATCATCTACACGTATGAATTTGACCGAGCCCTCCGGCAGTTAATGTTTGATGCGGTCGGCAGTGCGGTCGGCAGAATTGAGATCTACCTCAAAAGCAGAATTGCCTATCTTGCCTCTGAGGAACGCGGGCCTTTCTGTTACCCAGATGTCGCCATAACGAGGCTCAACTCGGCATGCCCGTCGAGCTCTGCGCCGCACTGGGCTACGCAGCCGTCTTTGGCAGCGCCACCAATACACTGCTCGCACCCATCCTTATTGGCTGCGAAGTCTTCGGCTTTGGTAACTTGCCGATGTTCTTTATTGTCTGCGTCGTGGCTTACCTGTTCAACATGGATAAATCGATCTACGCCCTGCAGGAGCGGGCGTAGATCGATGTCCAGGCAGGCGGTCTCAACCGGAAACGGCGTCCCACTCTGAGGCTGTATTCCGGGACACGGTTTCCGCTTGAGACGCCATTCGGAAAGCGCATCCCGTTCTTTCACGGCATCTTGGCTATGTAAAGTGTTCGGGCACTACTCTTCGTAGGCGCCCTCAAGCCGAAGCAGCCACTCCTTGCGGTCGAGCCCACCGGCATATCCGTTGAGCGAACCGTCTGCCGCGACCACGCGATGGCACGGCACAATAATCGAAACAGGGTTACGCGCGACCGCAGCCCCCACGGCACGGGGGGACACAACGGGCGCCTCGTTTCCCGGTACACGATGTCGAGCCGCAACACGCTGGGCGATCTCGCCATACGTGGCAACCTCGCCGCGCGGAATGGAAAGCAGCTCGTACCAAACTTCACGCTGAAACGCCGTACCGATCATATGCAACGGCGGCGTAAACCGAGGTTCCTGCCCTGCAAAATAAGCATTCAGCCAAGCCCAGGAACGCTCAAGCACCGAAGACGCCGCACCATTTGCAGGACTCACCGACGACATGCCGCCAGCACCAGAAACTGCATCGGCGCCTTCAACATGTTCAGGATCTTCTTTGAGAAGCGTGGAGCCAAAATGCTCCTGTCCCTCAAACCAAAGCCCCGTCAGACCGCGGCCATCAGCGGCAAGCAAGATTTCGCCCAAAGGCGAAGCAAACGTCGTCGTGACCACCAGCGGCTCCTTTCAAAACTCCGCAACATAATACCGCGAATTGTGCAGACAACCCCAATCGACCCCAAAGTCACCCAAGGCAGCAGGCGCGCAGCGCCGCAGCTGCCGCACGACCCCAAAGTCCCCGCAGGCAGCAGGCGCAAAGCGCCGAGGCCACCGCCGGGACCAGGGCCCGCAGCGGCCACGTGCCCTCACATCAGCCCAGCGGCCCCAACCAACAACGGCCCCATCGCAGATCGCTTGCAGCAGCGTCACCGCAGGCGGGGGCCGGGCTTAGTTTTCAGAACACTCCGCAGACCAGTGTGGCGCCTTGTCCGCGGCTCCGAAGGAGCAGGACAAGGCGCCACACATGGTCGAGGACGTTCTGAAAACTAAGCCCGGCCCCGCCGGACAGGCCACACTACTCGCAGAGCAGCTTAGCGATCTGGACGGCGTTGGTCGCCGCGCCCTTACGGATTTGGTCGCCGCAGCACCAGAAGGTGATACCGCGCGCGGCCTCGGGGTTCGAGATGTCGCGGCGCACGCGACCGACCCAAATCAGGTCCTGGTCAGACGTGTCCATCGGCATGGGGAAGCGGTCGTGTGCATCCTCGGCAGCCATATCGTCAACCAGCTTGACGCCGGGAGCGGCAGCCAGCGCAGCACGGGCCTCGTCAACCGTAATATCGCGCTCAAACTCAAGCGTAATGCTCTCGGAGTGCGAGCGCAGCACGGGCACGCGCACGCAGGTGCAGTTCACGCGCAGCTCGGGCAGGTGCATGATCTTGCGGCCCTCGTTTTGCAGCTTCATCTCCTCGGAGGTAAAGCCCTCCTCCTTGACGCCGCCAATCTGCGGAATCAGGTTGCTCGCCAGCTGGGCGGCAAATGCGCGCGGCTCGGGAATCTCCTCGCCGCGGCCCAGGGCGGCCAGCTGAGCCTCGAGCTCGGCCATACCGGGAGCGCCGGCACCCGAAGCCGCCTGATACGTGGAGACGATCATGCGCTTCACGCCGGCAAGCTGATGCAGCGGCCAGGTGGGAACCAGGCCGATAATGGTCGCGCAGTTGGGATTGGCGATAAGGCCGTGATGCCACTTGATGTCGTCGGCATTGATCTCGGGCACGACCAGCGGCACCTCAGGATCCATGCGGAAGGCGTGGCTGTTGTCGACCACGACGGCGCCGCGCATGACGGCCTCGGGCAGTAGCTCCTTCGCGATGTCGTCGCCGGCGGCTCCAAGCACAATGTCACAGCCCTCAAAGGCCTCGGGACAAGCCTCTTCGATCACGATCTGCTCGCCGCGGAACTCAACGGTCTTACCCGCGGAGCGTGCACTTGCCAACAGTTTGAGCTTGCCGACCGGGAACTCCTGCTCGTTGAGGCACTCGAGCATTTGGGTGCCCACGGCTCCCGTCGCGCCCAAAATAGCAACCGTGTACTGTTTCATGCTTCCCCCTTTAAAGGTTATGGCTTTTGCCTGCACGCCGAGCAGGCCGATTGTTGTTGCCAGTGTATACAAGAACGGGGCGGACACGAAACCCGCCCCGTCGAAACGAAACCGAAACGAAACGCCCCGCCGTAGATTTTTGAGACATGACCAAAAAATCTACCGAGCAGTCGCTACTTTTCGAGCGCAGCCAGGGTGGGATCGACCGGCGTGGGAGCCTCCAAGTCGGAGACCTTCACAATGCCGTTCTCGTCGGAGAAGGCACGGTAAATGGTCTGAATCGCCAGGTCAAAGTCTTTCTCCTCAACACCGATAATGATGTTGATCTCGTCACAGCTCTGCGAAATCATGCGCACGCTCACGCCGGCCTGGCCAAGCATGCCAAACAGGTGGCCCGAGATACCCGCGCGGCCGCGCAGGTTACGGCCGACAGTCGCGATGAGCGCCAAGCCCTCGACAACCTCGATCTCGAGCGGCTCGACCTCCTGCTGGATATCGCCCACGAGCGAGTACAGCGAGTCGTGCACATCCTGCTCCTGCACCACGGCGCCAAAGCGATCGACACCGGTGGGCATGTGCTCGACGGAAACGTCATAGCGCTCGAAGACCGAAAGCGCGCGACGCATAAAGCCGACGCGCGGCTTGGTGCGGTCGCGGGCCACGTTGATGGCGACAAAGCCGCGCTTGCCGGTCACGCCGGTAATGATGGGCTCGGCCTCACCCTCATCAGCCGTCTCGCTAATGATGGTGCCAGGGTCCTGCGGCGCATTGGTGTTCTTGATGACCAGCGGAATACCCGCCTCGCGCACAGGGAACACGGCCTCCTCGTGCAGGACGCTTGCGCCCATGTATGAAAGCTCGCGCAGCTCCTCGTAGGTAACGCGCGCAATGGGCTGAGCCTCGGGAACAATACGCGGATCGGCAGAATAGAAACCCGAGACGTCGGTCCAGTTCTCGTACAGGTCGGCGCCCAGGCACTTGGCCAGAATCGAGCCCGAGATATCGCCACCGCCACGATCGAGCAGCTTGATCTGGCCCTCACGCGTTGCGCCGTAGAAACCGGGCATAACAAAGCCGCCCTGCTGGCCGTACTCCTGCACCAGCTCGGAGGTGCGGTTCATGCTGAGCGTACCGTCGTGATGGAACGCCACAACCGTCGCGGCGTCCAGGAACGGCAGGCCCAGGTACTCGGCCATCAGGCGAGCGGTAAAGTACTCGCCACGGCTCACAAGCTCCTCGGTGGAGTAGCCGCCCGAGCGGGCGCGCTCGGCAAAGGCCGCGAACTCCTCGCGGATGGGATAGGTGAGCTCCAGCTCGTCAGCGATATCAAAATAGCGCTGGCCAATGTCCTCGAGCAGCTCCTCGCACGACACGTGATACTTAACGTGTGCGTTAACCAGGTAGAGCAGGTCGGTCACCTTGGTGTCGCCCTTAAAGCGGCGACCGCAGGCGGAAACCACCACAAAACGGCGGGCAGGGTCGGCATCGACGATGGCCTTGATCTTCTTAAAGTGTTCGGCGTCGGCGACCGACGAGCCGCCAAACTTGGCAATCTTAATCATGGGCTGGAGGTTACCTTTCTAAAAGCCTCTGCAAACCTGTTTTGCGCGCTCTGATACCATGGTTTCACCGATTGGGACCAAGGTATCCGAGGAGCACTGTTATATGGGAACTTATCATAGTACACGAGGACGCACTTTATCATGCTCAAGTAAGGTGGCAATCCGTACCGGCATCGCTCCCGACGGGGGTTTGTTTGTCTCGGACGAGCTTGGCACCCAGCAGGTCGATATCAGCTCGCTTGCTGATAAATCGTACTTTGAAATCGCTCAAAATGTGTTGGGAATGTTACTGAACGATTACACGGACGAAGAAATTTCGGCGTGTGTCGACGAGGCATACCGCGGCACGTTCGCGAGTGAAGAGGTCACGCCTCTCGTCAAGCTCGACGCAGCACCGGGCACCGACGCCCCTCAGACCTATGTGATGGAGCTCTTTGGCGGCCCCACGAGCGCCTTCAAGGACGTCGCCCTGCAGATGCTCCCCCGCCTCATGGCCCGCACCTCCGCCCAGGACGGCGGCGCCGAGCGCATCATGATCGTCACCGCCACGTCGGGCGACACGGGCAAGGCAGCACTCGCCGGCTTTGCCGACGCCCCGGGCACGGGCATCACCGTCTTTTATCCCGAGGGCAAGGTCAGCCGCGTCCAGAACCTGCAGATGTCCACGCAGGAGGGCGACAACGTCGCCGTCTGCGGCATCCGCGGCAACTTTGACGACGCCCAGAGCGCCGTCAAGCGCATCTTTGCCGATAAGGAGCTTGCCGAGCGTCTGGAGGCCGCCGGCACGGTGCTTTCGAGCGCCAACTCCATCAACGTCGGCCGTCTGGTACCGCAGGTCGTCTACTACTTTGCCGCCTATGCGCAGCTGCTGCGCGCCGGTGCCATCGAGGCCGGCAATGCCGTGGAGTTCTGCGTGCCGACCGGCAACTTTGGCGATATCCTGGCCGGCTACTACGCCAAGCGCATGGGTCTGCCCGTTGCCAAGCTCATCGTCGCGAGCGACAAGAACAACGTTCTGGCTGACTTCCTGACCACCGGCGTCTACGACCGCAACCGTCCGTTCTTCACGACCATCTCGCCGTCGATGGACATCCTCATCAGCTCCAACCTGGAGCGCATGCTGTACTTCCTGTCCGATGGCGACTGCGAGCTCGTTGCCGGCCTTATGGAGCAGCTGGCACAGACTGGTCGCTATGAGGTTCCCGCCGACCTGCTGGCAAAGATTCAGAGCGTGTTTGGCTGCGGCTGGGCCAGCGAGGACGAGGTCCGCGCCGCCATCAAGAGCTGCTGGGACGCCAACGGCTACGTGATCGACCCGCACACCGCCTGCGGCTATCACGTCTTTGAGCAGGTCGCCCCCGCCGAGGGCGCTAAGGCTCGCGTGCTGCTTTCGACCGCCAGCCCCTACAAGTTCCCACGCGCCTGCTGCGACGCCCTGGGCCTCGACGTTCCCGAGGATGATTTTGAGGCCATGCGTGTACTCGAGCAGGCCACCAACACGGTCGCCCCGACCCAGCTCGCCGAGCTCGAGTCCAAACCCGTCCGCTTCGAAGACGTCTGCGACGTAGCCGACATGGCCAACTACGTAGAGTCTGCAGCAAAAAAGATGGCTACCAACTAAACCCCATATAAGGCGCCGGCGAAAGCCGGCGCACCTTCTTTTATCAGATACCTACCGGGATGATGACGAACGTGCATAGCGTGCCTGGCTGTTTAGTTCGTCGCGAGTTCCGCACGCAAAGGAAAGCACTTAATGTGCTTTCCGTCTTGCGCAGGACTGCCCGAGCAGCGAACTAAACAGCCAGGCACGCCAGGAGGACTCACATGATCAAGATCACCGTCCCAGCAACAAGCGCCAACTTGGGCATTGGCTACGATACCCTCGGCATGGCCGTCAGCCTCTACTCGCACTTCACCTTCGAGCGCGCCGACAAGCTCACCATCACGGGCTGCCCCGAGGAATTCCAAAACGAGAACAACCTGGTCTATGTGAGCTTTGTCGATGCACTGGCCGCATGGGGCGAGCCGGCTTTCCCCGTTGCCATCGACATTCAAACCGACGTACCCGTCGCCCGCGGCCTGGGCTCCAGCTCCACCTGTGTCGTCGCCGGCATTATGGCCGCCGCCGCGCTGACAGGCCACACCGTCGACCGTGCCGAGCTCGTCCGAATTGCCACCGAGGTCGAGGGCCATCCCGATAACGTCGCCCCCGCTATCCTGGGCGGTGCCGTCTGCTCCTTTACGCCGACCGATTCGCTCCCCCAGTGCCTGCGCTACGAGGTGAGCGATCGCTTGCGTTTTATTACCGTGATTCCGCCCTACGAGGTACATACGAGCGAGGCGCGCAAGGTCGTGCCGCAGGAGATTCCACTCTCCACCGCCGTATGGCAGATGGGCCGCATCGCCGGCATGACACGCGGTCTTGAGTCCGGCAACCTCGACCTGATTGCCGCCGCCAATGACGACCGCATCCAGGAACCCTATCGTCGCCGCCTGATTCCCGACTACAACGCCGTGCGCGACACCTGCCTTAACGGCGGCGCCAAGACCATCTGGATCAGCGGATCGGGCTCGACCCTTATGGCTGTGACCGACGACACCATCGTGGCAAAGTTCCTGCAGGTCAAGCTGCGCGAGCAGTTCCCTAAGTGTGATACGCATATTCTGACGTGCGACACCGAGGGCGCTCAAATCGAGTACCTGTAGACATCGCCGATCGGTCTGTCCGGGCCGCCCAGGGGCATCCCCTTAAAAACGTCCTCGCACTTGAGGCCCGCTTATCCTGCTCCTTCGGAGCTACGGATAAGCGGGCCTCGTGCTGCGGAATGTTTTTAAGGGGATGCCCCTGGGTAGCCCTATGGCAACGTGGCTAGCGATGTCTACAGGGACCCACGCTTTGAAGGGGCGCCGGGCTGAAATTATGGCTTTTTATTGATAGGAGCTCTTGCTAGATTAGAGCACTTATTAGAGGCAGGCTTCGGCGATGCGGCGCTTGAGTTCGTCGATGCCGGTGCCGGTTTGGGAGCTTGTGATGATTACGTTTTCGGCCGGGACGTTGAGCTGTTTTTTGATGGCTGCCGCTTGGCGGGCCTGCTGGGTACGGCTGAGCTTGTCGGCCTTGGTGAGGCAGACGATAAAGTTGAACTCGTTGCCCTGCAGGTAGTCGATCATGTCATGGTCGAGCTTACTGGGGTCATGGCGAATGTCCACTAGCGACACAACCAAGTTAAAGCTGCGCTCGGAGTCGAAGAAGTCGCCGATGAGCTCGGCCCAGCGGTCGCGCTCGGCCTTGGAACGACGGGCGAAACCATAGCCCGGCAGGTCCACAAAGTGCACGTCGTCGGCCTCGAAGAAATTGATGTTGCTCGTCTTGCCCGGCGTGCTCGAAACCTTCA
Organism: uncultured Collinsella sp.; assembly: GCA_902478965.1. GTDB lineage: Bacteria > Actinomycetota > Coriobacteriia > Coriobacteriales > Coriobacteriaceae > Collinsella. The sequence continues at coordinate 12,434 of CABSMQ010000016.1, forward strand.
CCAGGTTCTTGCGGCCAAAGAGCTTGTTCATAATGGACGACTTGCCCACATTTGAGCGGCCAACGAAGCTCACCTCGGGACAGGTGGACTCGGGGATCTGCGAAACCTTGCCGTAGCTGGCGACGAACTTGGCAAGCTGGTAGTTAATGGAATCGGCCATGGACACTCCTTGGTCGTAGGATCTTGCAAAAAACGCGCTATTGCGCAGCGGCAATGCGTCGAACGATATCGAGCGTGATATCGCTTGCGGCACGCGCATACTCGAACAAATCGAACTCGCGGTCGCAAATCGCATCATACGCCTCGTCACAATTATCGCTGATAGCACGCAGCACCAGGCAATCGACACCATTTTTGGTTGCGACATGGGCAATTGCCGCGCCCTCCATGCCGACACAATCGGCATGCGTCGCCTCGATGGCATCATTGCGCATAGCGGCGCCCGTCACAAAGCGGTTACCCGTGGCAATCGTGCCGACCAGGAACTGCTTTGCGCCCTCGTTCGAAGCGGTCGCATTTGTCGAAGCATCAACAAACCCACGCTCAGCAAGCACATCGGCAGCAATATCGACCAGCGCAGGCGTCGAGACAAACTCCTCGAGCCCCGGTGCAGACTCGGCGATAAGCGCGGTATCGGTATCTAGATAGCGCAGGCATTTGCCAATGACGACATCGTCGATATGGAGCTTGGGATTCAGGCCACCTGCGATACCAGAAAACACAACTGCCTGTGGAGCATACTTGCTAATGAGGTGCTGTGTTGCGGCGGCAGCGTTTACCGTGCCCATACCTGCCGTCGTGGCGACAATCGACAGGCCGTCGAGCCCGCCGGTCACAACGTTCAAGCCCGCCTCCTGTACCATGCAAACGTTGCTCAACTCTTCCTTAATCTGCATGATCTCTTTTTCGAGCGCACCGATAATCGCGATGGTAGCCATGCCATTCCCCAAACCTATACGAAATTCTCAACCACGGTATGGTACCAGCATTTTATTTGACCTCGTCAAACGAACACGCTAGGCCAGCGCAGCTCGCGTATCAAAGAATCTCTTAGCAATCGCAGCCACCAGCTCACTCGAGCGATCACTCCATGGCATCGATGTCATGATGCTCATAATGCAGGTGTCGCCATCGACATCGATGAGGCCCGCATCGCATGTCGAATAGCAACCATCCTCGCTAATCCAGCCGGCCTTGTTGCGCACCAGGGCTTGATCGTCCGCAATGCCATTACGAATAAACGATCGATTCGTAGAGGCCAGAAGATCCGATAGCCATTGCGACGTCTCGGTATCACGGCTCAAATACTCGCTCATCTCGCGCCACAATTTGGCCGAGGTGCGCGGGCAATAGGTGGGAAAATCACTCATCGGATCGAGTGCGGTATCATAATCGATGCCAAGACTGGCAATCCAATCCTCGTAACCGACACGGTCAAACGCCGCACGCAACGCAATAAACGAATCGTTGTCCGAATTAACGATCGCGGCCTCGATCAGGTCACGCACCGTCTGCCAACCCATGTTGTAGCCACCATAGGTGCCAAGGGAATCATCGAGTGAAACCTGACCCGTCTCGACCAGAGATTCGCAGATGTACAACGCATAGAGCGCCTTGTAGCTACTCGCGCCGTAAACCTCGACATCGGGGTTATACGTCACGCCCTTGCCGCTCGACAGGTCGTAGAACACCACGCCCACATCGCCTAGCTCCTGCGCCCGACTCAGGGCATCCTGGAGCAAGGCAAGGCTCTCATCCTCCAAGGTAGGAGTCTTGTTATCTACCAACGAGAAGGTCTGAACGGTATCACCCGAAGGGATATCGTTGAAGTCCGCCTTCGAAAGTCTCGTCTTGAGATCTGCCGACGCTTTGGACTTTGAAACCTTCTCGTTTTGCGTCTGTACCGTTGACGCATCTGAGTGTGCCATTCGCTCCGACGCGTAGGTTTTGGCGGTAATTCCGAGGATAATAACCGTCAACGTTAGCATCCCAATGGCGGCAATCTTCGTCACGCGGACGCGAGCGTCGGCAAGGCCACGCGAAGATGTGCCCTTCGTCTCATATCTGCTGCTATGCTGCGGCATATACTCGTCCCGCGATGCGTTGTTTCGCACGTGGTCTCCTGACTGCTAACGTTCATATACGAGCAGCATAATACCGAGCAGGCATTTCTTTCCAAAGATATTCAGCGGCGTTTAAGGCGTCTTTAAAGAAACCACAAGCGTATTTATCCAAATGGCACGATTCTGTTGCGCATCTCCGCCCAAAACGCAGTTGCGGTGGAATAGTTCCTATTTGGGCGGCATAAGCCGAAAAACAAGAACTATTCCACCGCAACTTGACGGGGCTCTTTGGCAATCAACTTGGTGCCCAGGGGCACTCATTTAAGTCTGTCCCCAATGAGTGCCTTTGGGGAGCGAATATGGCTCGCTAGCCGATGGCGTTTTTGAGTTCCGTGCGGCGCTTTTTCATGCCGGTCATAACGGCATTGCGCAGCTCGGGCATGCGCGCGGTATCCATCTGGGGCACGCCCTCAAGCTTATAGGGAATGCCCAGTTGCTCGTACTTGACGACACCCATCGTGTGATACGGCAGCATCTCCAGGCCGACCACGTTGTGCCACGGGGCAATCAGGCGGCCGAGTGCCTCGCACTCCTCCACCGTGTCGGTAATGCCCGGCACCACCACGTGACGGATAACAACCTTGATCCTGCGACGCGCCAGCTCATCGCCAAACGCCAGGATACGTGTGGGATCGCAACCGGTCAGCTTTTTATGCTCGACGGGATCGGCGTGCTTGATGTCGAGCAGCACCATATCGGTCTCGTTGAGTACGGCATCGAACTTCTCGGGATGGTTGGGGTCAAACGCATAGCCGCAGCTGTCGAGGCAGGTATGCACGCGGCCATCAGGATTGTTGTGCATTGCACGGAACAGATCGGCCAAAAACTCGGGCTGCAGGAGCGGCTCGCCACCCGAAACCGTAATGCCGCCGCTGCGGTAAAACTCATGGTTACTCTGGAACTCGTCCATCAGGTGCTCGACAGTCACCATGGTGCCGCCGTTAACAGACCAAGTATCGGGATTGTGGCAATACGCGCAGCGCATGGGACAGCCTTGGACAAACACTACGAAGCGGATGCCGGGACCGTCGACCGTTCCCATCGTCTCGATCGAATGCACGCGACCCAGGGCAAACGCAGAGTCCTCGGGACGAGCGTCCACACCCTCGAGCGTCATCTCAGCCATTCCCGCTACCTTGCCTCTCTTTGGTTTTAGTTACATAAATGCCAGAGCCATTCTAGCCCATACGCTTGCGTTTAAACGTCTCGGCCAGAGTGGCATGCTTTAATCTGCCCCCTACCGCCATGGCAGGGACTTATATCGATCATATGGCTGCCGAGCACTCGCAAAAGCGAGAAAATGTTCGTCTGCAGCCTTTACGCCTTAAGCGTGAGCACCGCACCGAAGGCGGTCGGGCCGCAATGGCTCGAGATGACGCCGCCGACCTGGGTCCAGGTAATGTCCTTAAAGCCTAGGTCGTGCGCATAGACCTCCATGTCGTCGCGCAGCTCCTCGGAAAGACCTACCGAATACGCCAAGCCAATGTGCGAGTAGTCAATCTCGCCCTTCGCAACCATGTGGTCAATAAAGGCACGGGCGCACTTGAGCATAGAGCCGCAGAACTTCTTGGTCGCCACGAACTTGCCACCCGTCACCTCAATGCAGGGCTTAATCTTGAGCAGATGGGCGCCTAGGAACGCGACGTTGGACAAGCGACCGCCCGCCTTAAGGAAGGCAAGGTCGGTAGGAACAAAGCCCAACAGCACGCGGTCCATGACGGAGTTCGTAAATGCAAAGATCTCGTCAACGGTGGCATCGGGGTGGGCCTCAATATACTTGGCGGCCTCGACGACAACGAGCGACTGGCCTACTGAGACAAAGCGCGTGTCCATGGAGAACACGTAGTCGCGCCCCTGGGCCGCAATCTTTGAGGACTGATGCGAGCAGGTCGTGGCCTCGGAATATGCAAGATGCAAAATGGTCGCGTCGGGCTGCTCGGCGTGAATGCGATCGTACACGCGAGAGAAATCTGCCGGTGCGCAGCCACTGGTCTTTGGCATCATGCCAAACTCGTTGCAGCGCGAATAAATCTCGAGCGGATCGATCGAGCCGTCCTCGACGGTCTCGTCACCAATCGTGACATGCATAGGCACGCGCACGATGCCGTAGCGTTCGCAGAGCTCTGGCGTCACATCCGAACCAGATTCAACCACGATTACGTACTTGCCCATTATCATCACGACCCATCTCGACGTTGGCTTTTTAATATGTGACGCACGTTCACCGCCCTGCTACACAACGGCCTCCAAGCGCCAAAGAGACGCCGTCCCTTGCACACAACAAAGGACAGCGTCTCCCTGGAAAACTCCGTGCTTATTTAGGATTCTACACGGTTTATTGAGGAGTGTTACTTATTCCGCAAACGGTCGCTATACGCGATAAACGGTAGTTGGCCGCGGTAACTGCGACACATTCCGCCCAGCAAGTCCAATCGTACTCCATGCACGGTTAATGCACGAGGCGGTAGAAATTCATCGACGCCGCACCCTTGACATGAAGCCCCATCGCCGGAACCGCCGGCGAATAGGTACGGCTCGTAAGTGCCGCCTCGCCGCCATTTGCAAAAATCTCGACCATCGTAGTGTCCGAAAGCACGCGCAGGTCGCGAAGCTCGCTGAGCTCGATCGACCTCTGGTCGCGCCCATAGCCTTCGTCACCCATATCGAGGGTAAGCATCCCGTCCGTATAACGCACAAAGACACCCTTGCGGATTTCGAGCTCGATTATCTTGGCGCCCTCACAGGAAACCACAAGATCAAACAGGCGGCCCGGCTCCTCAACGGCTTCACCACCTGTCGCGCGAACGCAGTCGCCGCGCATCCTCTCAATCTCGTGCGCCGGCTGCTGACAGAGCTTACCATCGCGCATGCTCAGTTCTCTCGGCACCGTCAACGCGCACTGCCACCCGCGTGCCACCGTCGGGCTTTTTGCCGTCGCATCGGGGCAACCCGACCACCCGATCATCAAACGCCGACCCGCAGCGTCCTCAAAGGACTGCGGTGCGTAGAAATCAAAGCCGGCATCGACCATCGGGGGCATGCCCTGCCCGGTGATCTTAAAACTCGGTGCCTCCCAATCGGCCTCGATGGGAAACCACACGCACTGGTGCGGATTGCGGTAACGCCAACCATCGGCGGGCACGCCCTGCGGACAGCAAACGAGAATAAGCTCGCCATCAAGCTCAAACAGATCAGGGCACTCCCACATAAAGCCAAACTTCTCGCCCAACTCAATGCGCGTCGCATAGCTCCAGTCCTCTAGATCGCTCGAGGTATAGACAAGCACGCAGCCGCGGTCGTCTTTCGTACGAGCGCCGAGAACCATGTAGTAGATACCGTCGTGTTCAAGGATTTTGGGGTCGCGCACGTGCGTACCGATATCGTCGGGGTAATCGACCGGCCCAACAGCCATGCGCTTCTCGCCCAATTCGTCGGGATTCTCGGCAACCATATGAATTTGGTTTTGCTCACGGCCCGTCAACACGTAGTCGTAATCATCGCGGTCAAAATGCTTGACGTTGCCGGTATAGAAGTAGTGAATCTTGCCGTCGTGTACAAAGGCAGAACCAGAATACGCTCCGCTCGAATCCAAATCGGAATCGGGGAACAGCACAGGGCCGCAATTCTCGTACGTCACAAAATCCTTTGTTGTCAGATGATTCCAAAGCACTGGACCGCCATGCGCAGCATCGAATGGATCGTATTGGTGATAGATGTGATACGTATCACCGATCTGCACCAAACCGTTGGGATCGTTGAGCCAGCCAAGCTCAGGCTCCACATGGAACAGGAGCCTATCGGGGTCGGACGCGATGCGACCCGCCGTCTCATCCTGTCCGGCACGCCACTGCTCATAGTCCGCGCGTGTCACCTTATTTTTTTGATTAAACATCTCCGTTGACTTTCTCGTCTATGGGAAAGGACGCTCGACTCACACGAGTCGAACGCCCTTCCCCAAATGGACTTACCCTCAGATTACGCTGAACGGCTCAACTAGAAGCTAACGTCGAAGCCAGCGCCAGTGCCCTCTTCATCGGTGGTCGGAACGCCCTTTGCCTTGTTGTAGGCAAAGATCAAAACGATCGGCACGATGAAGGCGATGAGATTGCCAGCCACATACCACACGAGCGTCTCGGGCGTGACGATGAGCAGGCCAAGCACGCCGGTCAGGCCCTGACCGATGGCGCGCACCTCAAAGAGCTTCACGAAGGCACCGCCGCAACCTGCACCGATGCAAGCGCAGATGAACGGGATGATCGAGTAGCGCATGTTTGCAGCAAAGATTGCGGGCTCGGAGATACCGACCAGCGTCGGGATAAAGGACGACATGCAGATGTTGCGCTCTTTGGAATGCTTCTTGTGAATGAGGTACATGCCGATGGCGCCGCCGCCCTGGGCGATGATGGAAACCGACCAGATTGCCTGAATGTAGTTGAAGCCAGTCGTGGCAACGAGGTTTGCCTCGATACCCTGGATGAACTGATGCGTACCGGTAACGACGAGCGGCTGCAGGAATGCGGCGAAGACAAAGGCACCGAAGACGCCCATCCTGTTGTACAGGATATCGATTACGCCGGCGAGGACGTCGCCGATCAGGTTGCCGAGCGGGCCGAACACGGTGAACAGGGCGACGTTAGCAAGAATCAGGGTAACGGTCGGGACAAAGACGAACGAAACGACCTCGGGGATGTACTTCTGGGCAATCTTCTCGACCTTGGCCATAAACCAGGCAGTCAGGATTGCAGGGAACACGCCGCCCTGGAAAGCAACCATGGGAATGGAGAGCGGACCAAAGTTCCAGTACTCAGCACCCGTCGGGTCCATAACGAACGTGTTACGGTTCATAAGGCTCGGGTGAACCATGACGATACCGACGAGGATGCCCAGGATCGGGTTACCGCCAAAACGCTTGACTGCGCTGTACATAACCAGGACAGGCAGGTAGTCGAACGTGGTGGCGATAATGGCAAAGAAGCTTGCGAGGTTCTTGAGGAACTCGCTGTGATCGGCGAGGCTGCCCTCCATGCCAAAGAGGCCGTTGGCAACGATCAGCGACTTAAGGCCGATGATGATTGCAGCGCCGACGAAGGCGGGAATGATGGGGATAAAGATGTCCGAGAATACTTTGAGGACCGAGAAGAACTTGCCCTTCTTGTCCGCCTCGGCGCCCTTGACCTCAGAAGCGCTGATCTCCTTAACGCCCGTCAGAGCCATAAACTCATCGTAGACCTTGTTGACGGTACCGGTACCGAAGATGATCATGAGCTGGCCGCTGTTGTACAGCACGCCCTTGACGCCATCGATGTTCTCGAGCTCGGCCTTGTTGTACTTGCTCGTATCCTTGAGCACCAGACGCAGACGCGTAACGCAATGCGTGGCACCCTCGATGTTCTCCAGGCCGCCGACGTTATCGACGACTTGCTGGGACACTACTTTGTAGTCCATGTTCCTCTCCATTCCCTTACGAAATCATAAGACGATTTGATGCCATTACAGAGACGCGATCGTTGCATTTGCGCACTTGAGCGTACCGTCGGTGACCGTCAGCGCCACACCCTGGCCCTGTTTATTGCAGAAGCGAGCGTTAAGCGCAACATCATCGACAAAGATGGTCGCGATGTCGTCGTCGACGACCAGACGCACATGGTGAGTGCCCTCGCCCTTAAAGAACAACGGACGCTCGAGGCCCATGTTGTTGACCTGGAACCACGGGTACTGGGGAGCCGGCGTGAACTCGAGCTTGCCCTCGCGCAGGTTGGCGCGGAACTCATAGGCAAGACCGGTCTCGGCGTCCTCGGCGAACTTGACCGAGAAGCCGGCAGCGTTGCCGCCGAGCTCAATGTCGGCATCGAGCAAGTAGGTGGAGCCGGCATCCGCGGCGAGCACCTGCTCGACCTTGCCCGACTCGCAGGAAAGCTCAAAGGCCTCGACTGCCTTAGCCTCGCCAAAGGCGCCAAGCATGCTGTCGGGAAGCTTGGTACCGAGCGTTCCGTCGGCACGCTGAACGATCTCGAGGGGCATAAAGGTGCCACCCCACAGGTAAGAGCTGGGGTCGCCGCCCTCGTCACGCGTAGGAACCCAACCAAAGAGAACACGGCGCTCGCCGTCAAATGCGGTACGCGCGGCATAGTACGCGCGGCCATCGAAGGAATCGTCCGCAGGAGTGATCCAAGGACCGTTGATAGAGCGAGACATGCGGTAACGGGTCTTGTTGCCATCACTGTACTCGGAGAACACCAGATACCACCAGTCGCCCATCTTAAAGAGATCAGGCATCTCGAACATGGTGTACAGGCCCGGATTCCACCAGTCGCCCTGGAACTCCCAGGTATCCAGGTCCTTGGAGGTGAACTTGACCAGACGACCGGTCATCAGACGCTTGTCCTCGCCCACACGCGTGCCGAGGATGAGCATGTACTCTTCGTTCTCCTCATCCCAAAGCACAAAGGGATCGCGCCAGTTGCGGTCATCGTAACCCTCCTGGGGCGGAAGCAGCGTCTCGGCGATGTTCTTCTCCCACTTGACGGCGTCGTCACTCGTTGCGTGAAGAAGAACCTGCTTCATCAAGCGTGCCTTGACCTTATCGCGATTGCAACCAGTGTAGAGCGCATGGTACTTGTCGCCCACCTTAAACACCGTGCCGGCATAAACATACTGGTCGACTTCCTCGTCGCCGCCACGCTCAAGGCTCTCGCCAAAGTCTTTGTAATTGACGAAGTCCTTGGTCGTAGCGAGTGCCCAGCCAAACGGCTCTCCGAAAGGTCCGGGGTTACGCGTGTCACGCTGGTGATAGAGATAGAACGTTCCGTCCTCGCCGTACGGCATGATGTCGCCTACCCAAATTCCCTCAGGCTGGTAATACACCTTGTGCATCCGAGACTTCCTTTCCACGACATACTAACTCGGTACAATGGCAAGATATGTCAATCGTTTTCATATGTCAAACGTTTTCACACCAATACGTCTTTTCGCAGTTCCAGTCGTCGGCAAACGGTTGACATATGCCGGCGAACGGTAATCAGAGGCATTTGAGGAATTCTTTTGGCACGGGATGAACTACGCGGTTTTGCCCTCAATGAGTTCAACGGGGAGCTTGATATTCGATTCGGGATTATCGCCGTTAATAAGAGCGATGATGGATTGCGCCGCGAGCTCTCCGATGCGATCGATATCTTGACGTACGGTTGTTAAGTCAGGCATAAACGTCATAGTTCGGCGGGCACCATCCGCGCCCACGACCTTAATATCGTCCGGAGCACTCAAGCCGCGCTGTTTCATCATGTTGAGGCAGATGGCCGCCATCGTGTCGTCTCCCGCAAAGATGCCGTCAATATCGGGGTTCTCATCGAGGATCTTCGCAACGACCGTGCCCTTTTCGTCGTCGGGCCTAACGAACTCGACCTCACGGACAAGCGCGGACAAACCGGCCTGCTCAACAACATCGAGGTAGGCATCGGTACGCTTATTGGCAGGCATGCGCATGCGGCTATTGCTGCGCAGGCACAGGATACGCCTGCAGCCGTCATCAATCAGACGGCGCGTGGCGAGCTCGCCGATGCCATAGCTGTCACTTGCAATCTGGACAGAGCCCTCGCCAAGATCGCAGTCGATGCCAACCAGGCTCAAGCCCATCTCGGCATATGCCTCGGCACCGATATTGAGGGAGTTGACGATTACGCCGTCGACCATATTGCGGCGGAGCATGTCAATATAGGAACGCTCAAGATCGGGTCGATTGGCGCTGTTGCACAGCAGCATCTTAAAGCCGTTTTCCGCCAACGTGCGCTCGACCGCCTGCACAACCTGAGCATGGAACGGGCTGCTCACAAAGGGAACGATCATGCCGATAAGATTCAGACGGCCGTTGAGCATGGCACGGGCGATATCGTTGGGCGTGTAATTGATGCGCTCCATCGCCGCATGGACTTTATCGCGGGTTTCCTGGCTAATGTAGCCGCGATTATTAAGCACGCGAGATACCGTAGTAGGCGAAACCCCCGCCACCGCTGCAACTTCCTTGATGCCAGGCTTAGCAGAATCCTTAGAACGAGCGCCCTCGCGAGCCATAGCACCCTCCCCTATCAACATGTCAAACGTTTACATACGAACAAAGCATACCCCAACAACAGCGGGAAGACGGTAACAGCACAAGTAAGTAAACGCCTCATCCAAATAATTAGGAGAGTTCCGCCTAAAGGGTGACTACACAGGACCCCCGCCGGGGCTGTTTGGGCTACCTCCCAAAACTTTCCACAGGACGCAAGAAGCCCTCGCCGCACGAAGTGCGCAGCGAGGGCTTCTTGCATGTCCGAGGACGTTTTGGGAGGTAGCCCAAACAGCCCCGACGATCCTGCGGGAGTTAAACCCCTTTAGAACTTGTTGTGGAAGGTACGCGCAATGACCTCGTCCTGCTGCTCCTTGGTGAGCGTGTGGAAGTTCACGGCATAGCCGGAAACGCGGATGGTCAGCTGCGGGTACTTCTCGGGGTGAGCCTGAGCATCGAGCAACGTCTCACGGTTGAAGACGTTGATGTTCAGGTGGTGGCCACCCTTCTCGGCGTAAGCGTCGAGCATGTGGACCAGGTTATCAGCCTGGGTCTCGGAAACTTCAGAAACCTTCATAATGTGTCTCCTTCGATTAATAGGCGCCGGCCGAAACCGGCGCACTAATCAGTAATCGTTATTGTTAGTATAGCACTAACAATAGTTACTCGCCCAGCTGATCAAGGTCGATATCGCCAAAGAACACCTGGTCCTCCTTGCCGAGCGCACTCGGGATGATGGAGAAGGTGTTGGAGATGCCGTCCTGGGCATCGCGGAACGGGAGCTTGGAAACCGAAGACAGCGAAGCGATGGCGCCGTGGCTATCGCGCTTGTGCATGGGGTTAGCACCCGGGGCGAACGGCTGGCCAGCCTTGCGGCCGTCGGGCGTGGAGCCGGTCTTCTTACCGTACACGACGTTGGAGGTAATGGTCAGAACCGAGGTCGTGGGTACGGAGTTGCGGTAGGTGTCGTTCATGCGGATGTACTCCATGAACTGGTGCACAACGTCGTGAGCAATCTGGTCGACGCGGTCGTCGTCGTTACCGTACTTGGGGAACTCGCCCTCGGTCTCGAAGTCGACGATGATGCCGTTCTCGTCACGGACGGGGTGAACCTTGGCGTACTTGATGGCGGACAGGGAGTCAGCCACCACGGAAAGGCCAGCGATGCCCGTAGCGAACCAGCGGTGCACGTGCTTGTCGTGCAGAGCCATCTGGATGCGCTCGTAGCAATACTTGTCGTGCATGTAGTGAATGATGTTCAGCGAGTTGACGTACACGCCAGCGAGCCACTTCATCATGTCGTTGTACTTGGCCACAACGTCGTCGTAATCGAGCGTATCGCCCTCGACGGCGCGATACTTGGGGCCGACCTGCTTCTTGGAGACCTCGTCAACACCGCCGTTGAGTGCGTAGAGCAGGCACTTGGCAAGGTTGGCGCGGGCGCCGAAGAACTGCATCTCCTTGCCGATGCGCATGGAGGACACGCAGCAGGCGATGCCGTAGTCGTCGCCGTGGTAAACGCGCATGAGGTCGTCGTTCTCGTACTGGATCGAGGAGCTGGCGACAGAAGTCTTGGCGCAGAACTTCTTGAAGTTCTCGGGCAGACGGGTCGACCACAGAACGGTCATGTTGGGCTCGGGGCTGGTGCCCATGTTCTCGAGCGTGTGCAGGTAGCGGTAGCTCATCTTGGTAACGAGCGTACGGCCGTCAACACCCATGCCGCCGATGGACTCGGTGACCCACTGCGGATCGCCGGTAAACAGGGCCTGGTACTCGGGGGTACGGGCAAACTTGACCATGCGGAGCTTCATGATGAAGTGATCCACGAACTCCTGGATCTGCTCCTCGGTGAAGGTACCGTTGGCAAGGTCGCGCTCAGCGTAGATGTCGATGAACGTAGAGGTACGGCCGATGGACATAGCGGCGCCGTTCTGCTCCTTGACGGCAGCGAGGTAGGCGAAGTACATCCACTGGATGGCCTCCTGCGTGTTGGTAGCAGGGTTGGAAATATCGAAACCATAGGTCTCGGCCATCATCTTGAGCTCGCCGAGGGCGCGGATCTGCTCCTGCAGCTCCTCACGATCGCGGATGTTGTCGGCGGTCATGACCGTCGGGGTGGAAGCCTTCTGGGCCTCCTTGTCCTTGATCAGGTAGTCGACGCCGTACAGGGCAACACGACGGTAGTCGCCGATGATGCGGCCGCGGCCATAGCCATCGGGCAGACCGGTGATGATGTGAGCCGAGCGGCAAGCACGCATCTCGGGGGTGTAAACATCGAAGACGCCAGCGTTGTGGGTCTTACGCTCGAAGGTGTAGCGCTCGACAACGTTCTCGTCGACCTTATAGCCGTGCTGGCTGGCAGCCTGGCAAGCGATGCGAATACCACCGTTGACGTGCAGCGCGCGCTTGAGCGGCTTGTCAGTCTGAAGACCGACGATGGTCTCCTTCTCGCGGTGGGCGTTATCGATGTAGCCAGCGGGGTGGCTCACGATACCCGTGACGATCTTGGTGTCCATATCGAGGACACCGCCCTGCTCGCGCTCCTTAAGCAGCAGGTCGAGAACCTCGCCCCACAGCTCCTTGGTACGCTCGGTCGGACCGACGAGGAACGACTCGTCGCCCTCGTAGGGGGTGTAGTTCTTCTGGATGAAGTCTCGGACGTCAACCTCTCCCGTCCAAATGCCTTCCTTGAAGCCTTCCCATGCCTCCTGCATTGTGTAACCACGCTCCTAGTTACGTGTAATGCGGCGCTCTCTCACACCGCTGCTTATTGAATTCTTGAATTTTCGGCTTGCACTACCGGCTTCTTCCGTTCTTCACCACACGTTGGTGCAGGGAAAACGTTTGTCCACCTTGGAACTACAACCCAAAACCCAAGATTTCACCCGTCTGAGAAGGATAACATAGCGACCCTCTCCATCTGGGCTGTTATATGTTTCTTTTTTTATATCATAAGAGCGTTTTTTACAAATCCGCAGGAAACGCGAGCGCGAACAACTACCGTTCACCGATTTGTATGTTATTTTTCCTTGCCTTTGTACGACGTTCGCTCTAGCTGTTATGCCAGCTTTAGCAGGGTAAAGTGTCCCAAAGACCCTACAGAAACTGCAGGGCGGCCACGGGATCCCCCGTGGCCGCCCTGTGGCGTAGCTAGTTTTTAGCTTTGATTACCGTTTGGCATTAGGCGGCTGCGGAGGCCTTGTCGGTCGTTGCCTTGCCGTTGCTCTGCTGGCCCTCAAAATGCTTGTAGCACCAGCTGGTGACCAGCGGGGTCAAAATAGCCGTAACGATTGCGCAGGCAGCAACCTGTGCCGTGGCCGTCGCGAGCACCGCGCCGCCGTACATGGCCTCGTTGACGCTTGCCATGGCAGCAGGCGTGGCCACATTGGCTCCGGCGCAGCTCGAAATGGCCGCACCTGCGACACCCGTACCGCCCGTGAGCTTATCGACCGCGATAACGGGAATTGCAAAGACTACCGAGCAAATCACGCCAAGCACGATGCCGGGAAGACCGCCATTGATAAGCTGGCCGAAGGTCATGGTCGAGCCCATGGCAAAGAAGACGAGCACGATGATGGCGGAAAGTGCCGGTGCCATCATCTTCTTAAAGCTCGGGAAGAGGTTGCCCAGAATAATGCCGACGACGATCGGCAAGATGGCGCCCACGAGCGACCAGCCGATCGGAGCCTGACCGGCAGCGCCGAGCACGATCATCGTGACCGGAGGGCCGACAACCAGCGTGGTGATGGCGACGGCGCCACGCTCGGCCTCATTGCCCATGGTGCCCATCAGACCAGCGTACATAGCGTTGTTGGCGCCGGTGCAAGCCGCCAGCATCACCATGGCAGAGATGCCAAACAGGTTGTCGTTGAACACATAAAGGATGAGCAGCGACACGGCAACGACCACGATCTGCTTGACGGCGATGATGATGGCGCCGCGTGCAGCGGCGGCAGGAGCACTCTTAAACGAAATCGTCGTACCGACGATGAGCAAAAAAGCGCCCACGAGCGGGCCTGCGCCCTGCTGGGTCATGCCAAGCGTAAAGCTGCCGAGCGTTTTGAACAGGTCGGGGAATAGCGTGTTGAGCAGGCAGCCCAGCAAAAGCGGCACCAAAATATTGGCACCCGGGATGGAGGACATCTTAAAGAACGGCTCCTTTGCCGCCGGCGCCTCCACCGCAGTCGATTCACTCATATATATCTCCTTTGGATGCATGCGAATCGTAGCCGCACGCGCCTATGTCAGAAAGAAGGCGACGGTCCCGAGTCGCAGGGGCCGTCGCCAAATAATCGTCGTGGGGTATTACCCGTCCAGGACGATGCCGCCGTCGCAGTCACCGATCTCGCCGTTCACGAAGCTGGCGAGGTCGGAAGCGAAGAACAGCACCATCTGCGCAGGCTCGCTGGCCTGGGCGGCGCGGCCCAGAGGGATACCGTTGATGATGCGCTGAGAGTTCTCGTCAGAGAGAATCGAGGTCATATCGGTCAACGTGAGCGACGGGCACACGGCGTTGCAGCGGACGCCGAACTTGCCGCCTTCCTTGGCGACTGCCTTGGTCAGACCGTTAACACCGGCCTTGGAGCTGGCGTAGGCGGCTGTGCCGAGCAGGCCGCCACCGATTTTGCCCGCAACGGAACTCACGTTGACGATAGTGCCGGCATGGGCCGCCTTAAAGTGCGGGTACACGGCATTCATCATAGTGAAGGTACCGTTGAGGTTGATGTCGATGGTGCGACGCCACTCGGTGTCATCGATCTCGTCGAACTTCTTGGTGCTGATAACGCCAGCGCAGTTAATCAGGATGTTGGTTTGCGGCAGGTCCGTAAAAATCTGCTCGACGGTCTCGCGCGCCTTGGGTGCATCGGCAACATCGAGCTGGTAGAACTTGTTGCCCTCGCCAAGCTCGGCCACCGCGGCCTCGCCCTTAGCAGCGTTCCTTGCGATGAGCGCGACGTGTCCGCCGCCCGCGACGATGCCCTTGGCGATCTCGAGGCCAATGCCCTGAGTGCCGCCCGTGACAATCGCGGTCTTGCCCGTGAAGTCAAATGCCATGACTCCATCCCCCTTTATGTAAGGTGTCTCCTTGCGGGAAGTTGGAGCATCGCACGTGGCGATTATATGAGTCCCAGTCGTCATGGTGGTGACAACCCCTCGCCTAACCGCGTGCATAATAGTTCTTTAAAACGCTACAATTATTGAATGATTTTAAGTCTTAATACGCTCTTAATATTGACTGGCAGTCAAGTAGATTTTTAAAACATGCCTCAAAATCTGCCGATTAGGGTGTGCGTACGTGGGTATCATCTTTCACCGAAAATAGTTTCTAGTGTTAGGGATTTTCGGTGGAAGATACCGATTTCCATGAGCTTGGGCGTCAGCTCCTTACCGAGTTTGGCGGCATTCACCAGCGCGTTTCGCGCTTTGTGGACAAAGCTCTCAGCGGCGAGATGGCTGTCATGCGCGCCCTTATGCTCGCTGGCGGTTCGCTCACGCCGAGCGAACTCGCTGATCGCGCCTGGGTCTCGAACGCCCGCATTGCCAATATCCTACGCGCTCTCGAAGCCAAGGGCTGGGTTGAGCGTGAGCACTCAAAGACCGACCGTCGTCGCGTACACGTCATAGTGACCGACAAGGGATTCCAGGATCTCGAAATCAAACGCCGGGAATTCGAGGAGCGCACCGCGGCTTTCCTCGAGCAGCTCGGCGAAACAGATACCCAAGAGATGGTGCGCCTTCTAAGACGTGCCAACGAAATTATCGACCGCAATCAAGAAAGGAGAGATGCCGAGTGAGGATTCTCAAGCTCTTTAAAAAGCATGTCCTGGCACTGTTCGCAGCGATCGTACTTATCGTAATCAGCTGCAACGCCGATCTGGCGCTGCCTACCTATATGAGCGACATCGTCGACGTGGGCGTGCAGCAAGGCGGCATCGCCTCGCCCGTGCCCGACACCATTCGCGCCGAATCGCTCGACGACCTCGAACTCTTTATGAGCACCAAGGACGCCAAAGCTGTGGAGGCCGTGTTTAGCAAGGCTGACAAAAACGGTATTCGAACTTACAAGGGCACCGAGGAAGAGCGTGCCGATGGAGGCAAGATTGCCGACATTATGAGCCTGCCCGAGACTGTCGTCCTTTCGCTCAACCAGGGCATCGACGCCAACTCCATGGGCGACATGACTGGCACGTCCGGCGAGAAAGACAGCGACGCCGCTCAGGCCATGCCCACCCCCGAGCAGATGGCGGCGATGACGCCCGAGCAGCTCGCCGAGATGCAGCAGAAGGCCGCAGCGGCGCAGAACATGCAAAAGCAGATTGATGCCGACGGTGGTAAGATCACCATGAAGGGCCTGCGTCTAGGCGTTGAAGGCGGCCTAATCGACCAGGGCAAGCTCGTCGAGGGCGCCAACGATATGGCGGACAAAATGGGCTCCATGTCGGGCTCCATCGTGACCCAACGCGCCGTGAGCTATGTGCAGGACGAGTACAAGGCGCAGGGCATCGACCCCGCCGACGTGCAGAACGCCTACCTGAGCCGCATGGCGACCACGATGTTTGGTCTGTGCCTCGTGTCGCTGGTCGCCACCATCCTGACCGGCGCCGTGGCTTCGCGCACCGCCTGCTCCATTGCCCGCGACCTGCGCCGCGAAACCTTCAACAAGGTTATGCACTTCTCGCCGGCCGAGGTGGGCAAGTTTAGTCAGGCCTCGCTCATCACTCGCTGCACCAACGACATTCAGCAGATTCAGATGGCCGCAACCCTGTTTATCCGCATGTGCCTGATGGCCCCCGTCATGGGCATCGTCGCCGTCATGCGCGTCCTGGCCAACCACACCGGCCTGGAGTGGACCATCGCCGTGGCCATCATCGCGGTCTCTGCCGTCGTCGGCGTGCTCATGGGCCTCACCATGCCCAAGTTCAAAAAGATGCAGGGCTTTGTGGACCGCGTGAACCTTACCGCCCGCGAACTGCTCGATGGCCTTATGCCCATCCGCTCGTTCAACCGCGAGGAGCATGAGCTCGAGCGTTTTGACACGGCTTCGCTCGACCTGATGACCACGCAGCTCTACACCAACCGCGCCATGAGCTTTATGATGCCGCTCATGATGTTGGTCATGAATTGCATCACCGTGCTTATCGTCTGGTTTGGCGCGCAGGGCGTGTCCGACGGCGTGATGCAGGTCGGCAACATGATGGCGTTTATCTCCTACACCATGCAGATCGTCATGGCGTTTATGATCCTCACCATGGTTTCGGTCATCCTGCCCCGCGCCGAGGTCGCAGCCGAGCGCGTAGAAGAGGTCATCACTTGCCCCACGAGCATCAACGACCCTGCCTCGCCCAAACTGCCTGCGACCAGCGCGCCGCGCGGTGAGCTGTGCTTCCGCGACGTGAGCTTCCAGTATCCCGATGCCCGCGCCGATGTCATCAGCGGCGTGAACTTCACCACGCATGCCGGTCAGATGCTCGGCATCATTGGCTCCACGGGCTCGGGCAAATCTACGCTCGTGCAGCTGATCCCGCGCTTATACGACGTCACGGGCGGCAGCATTTCGCTCGACGGCATCGACGTGCGCGACATGACCCTTTCCGAGCTTCGCCGCCGCATTGGTTACATCCCGCAGCAGGGTCGCCTGTTCTCGGGCACCGTCGAGAGCAACCTCAAGTTTGCCGGCGACATGGTGAGCGATGATGACATGCACCGGGCGGCACGCATCGCCCAGGCCGAGGACTTTATCGCCGAGCGCGAGGGCGGCTACGACTCCCCCATCAGCCAGGGCGGTTCCAATGTTTCGGGCGGTCAGCGCCAGCGTCTGGCCATCGCCCGCGCGTTGGCCAAAAAGCCCGAGGTCGTGGTGTTCGATGACTCGTTTAGCGCCCTCGACTACAAGACCGACGCGCGTCTGCGCGAAGAGCTGGCCAAAAACGTTACCGACGCCGCACTCGTGGTCGTGGCCCAGCGCATCGCGACCATCATGCACGCCGATCAAATCATCGTGCTCGACGACGGCCACGTAGTGGGCACCGGCACGCACGAGGAGCTGCTGCGCAGCTGCCCGGCGTACCTGGAGATCGCACAGTCGCAGCTTTCCGCCGAGGAGCTGGGGCTTACCCAAGAAGAAATTGCAGCCGTCATGGAAGGAGGCGAGCGCTGATGGCAGACGAGACCAAGACTCAGATTCCCAAGCCCACCCGCCAGCGTGGTCCCATGGGCCGCATGGGTGGCATGCGCCGTGGCGAAAAGGCCAAGGACTTTAAGGGCACCATGAGGCAGCTGCTCGGCTATATCGGCCAGCACAAGATTGCCGTGTTTGCCGCCGTCGCCTTTGCCGTGTGCTCGGTCGTCTTTAACATTGTGGGACCCAAGGTGCTCGGCCAGGTTACGACCAAGCTGTTCGAAGGCCTGGTCGCCAAGGTCAACGGCACCGGCGATGTCGACTTTGCCTGGATTGCCAAGACGCTCGGCTTTTTGCTCTGCCTGTATCTGGCGAGCTCTATCTGCAGTCTAATCCAGGGCTGGCTCATGACCGGCGTCACGCAAAAGATCTGCTACCGAATGCGCAAGGAGATCGCCGCCAAGATTGCCGTCGTGCCGATGAGCTACTTTAACGGACACAGCAAGGGCGACGTGCTCAGTCGCATCACCAACGACGTCGATACGCTCGGCCAGTCGCTCAACCAGAGCGTGACCCAGCTCATCACGTCGGTGACGCAGATTATCGGCGTGCTCGTCATGATGCTGTCGATCAGCCTGCCGCTCACCGGCGTCACCGTGCTCACGCTGCCGGCCGCTGCGATTATCCTGACCGTGATGATTCACTTCTCGCAGCCGTACTTCCGCGAGCAGCAGCAGGTTCTGGGCGCCGTCAACGGCATTATCGAGGAGGATTTTGCCGGCCAGAACGTCATTCAGGTGTTCGACCGCGCCGAGGCCTCGATCGAGGAATTCGACCGCCAAAACGACCGCCTCTTTATTAGTGGCTGGCGCTCGCAGTTCCTGTCGGGCCTGATGATGCCGCTCATGAGTTTGGTGGGCAACATGGGCTACGTGGGCGTCGTCGTGGTGGGCGCGCAACTCGCGCTGACCGGCAATGCCACGCCCGGCGACATCCAGAGCTTTATCCAGTACGTTCGCAACTTTACGCAACCCGTGCAGCAGCTGGGCAATGTGAGCAACACGATGCAGTCGATGGCTGCCGCCACCGAGCGCGTCTTTGAGTTCCTGGCCGCGCCCGAGGAGGAGCAGAAGGCCGACGCGCAGATTCCCGAGAAGCGCCCCGGCCACGTGGAGTTTGACCATGTCAAGTTTGGCTACACGCCCGACAAGACCATCATCCACGACTTTAGCTGCGAGGCGCAGCCCGGCCAGACCATCGCCATCGTCGGTCCTACCGGCGCCGGCAAGACCACGCTCATTAAGCTGCTGCAGCGCTTCTACGATGTGGACGGCGGTTCGCTGCGCGTCGAGGGTGTCGACGTGCGCGACTGGGACCGCGCGGCGCTGCGCGGCGAGTTTGCCATGGTGCTGCAGGATACCTGGCTGTTTAACGGCACGATCCGCGAGAACATCCGCTACGGACGCCCCGATGCGAGCGATGCCGAGGTCGAAGCCGCCGCACGCGCCGCACGTTGCGACCACTTTATCCATACGCTTGCCGGTGGCTACGACTTTATGATCAACGAGGAGGGCACTAACCTGTCGCAGGGTCAGCGCCAGCTCGTGACCATCGCCCGTGCCATTTTGGCCGACCGCCCGGCGCTGATTCTGGACGAGGCGACCTCCAACGTCGATACCCGCACCGAGGAGCTTATTCAGCGTGCCATGGATGCGCTGATGCAGGGCCGTACCAGCTTTGTTATCGCGCACCGCCTGTCCACGATCCGCAACGCCGACGTGATCTTGGTAATTCGCGACGGCGACATCGTCGAGAAGGGCACGCACGACGAGTTGCTCGCCCAAGGCGGCTTCTACGCCGACCTGTACAACTCGCAGTTCGACGAGGCGGCGTAACAACCGGCGGCAAACAACCGCAATGCCCAGAAAACGGGGGCGCAGGACAACCTGCGCCCCCGTTTTTGCTCTGCGACCCTCAAACCGCCTCCCCTGGGACCTGATTGACAGCCCCTTCGAGGCCCCGTGGGCAAAAAATGGCAAATATGAGTACTGTTACCCTTTTAGTAACAGCCAAAACAGCCCCAAATACCGTTTTCACGGCTTACACGCGTCCCTAAAATGATCAAACAGCCCTATAGCGAACTTATATGTGTTTGCGTTAATGAACATATTTTGCTGTTATGTCTATTATTTGCGAAGGCAATATGATACTAAGCTAGCAACCGTACTCATATTTGGCATTTTTTGCCCACAGGGTATTTCCTGGGGAACCGACAACAGCCTTAGGGTCCCGCGCGGCGCCGCTCCCTCCCAGCATCCGCCGACGTTTACCCAGATAAAACCTGCCAAAATAAACCTGTCCCTTTTTGGTAGGTTTCGGGGTGACAAGGGCTTGCACTTTAGCGTGCGACAGCGGATAATGCCGAGCATTCGACAATCCGCTTATTGCTCTTTCTATAGATTGAGGAGACCCCTATGGCCATGGAATTCAAACGCAGGCTGCCGATCCCCATGGAGATCCGCGAGGAAATGCCACTTTCTGCCGAGCTTACCGCCAAAAAGCAGGCATTTGACGCCGAGGTCGCCAAAGTCTTTACCGGCGAGGACGCACGTAAGGTGCTCATCATCGGCCCGTGCTCTGCCGACCGCGAGGATTCGGTGCTCGAGTATATGAACCGACTGGCCAAGACCGCCGAAGAGGTCAAGGACAAGCTCATCATCATTCCGCGCGTCTACACCAACAAGCCGCGCACCAAGGGCACCGGCTACAAGGGCCTGCTGCACAACCCCAACCCCGAGGCTCCCGACGACCTGCTCGAGGGCGTCAAGGCCATCCGCCATATGCACCTGCGCGTTATTGAGGAAACGGGTTTCTTCACCGCCGACGAGATGCTCTATCCGTCCAACTACCAATACCTCGTTGACCTGCTGAGCTATGTCGCCGTGGGCGCACGCTCGGTAGAGAACCAGGAGCACCGTCTGGTGTCGAGCGGCATTTCGGTACCCGTCGGCATGAAGAATCCCACTGCCGGCTCTACCACCGTTATGCTCAACTCCATTTACGCCGCGCAGGCGCACCAGAGCTTCATCTTCCGCAACTGGGAGGTCGAGTGCGACGGCAACCCGCTCGCACACGCCGTTATGCGTGGCTACATCGGTCTCGATGGGCGCACCTACCCCAACTACCACTACGAACACCTGGAACGCCTGGCCGAACGCTATACCGAGCATGCCGGCTATGCCAATCCGGCAGCGGTCATCGACTGCAACCACGACAACTCGGGCAAGCGTCCGCTGGAGCAGTATCGCATTTGCAAGGAGGTGCTCGACAGCTGCCGCCGCAACGAGTCCATCTCCAAGCTGGTCAAGGGCTTTATGATCGAGTCCTACCTGGAGGACGGCAACCAGCCGGTCGACGGCGGTGTCTTTGGCAAGTCGATCACCGACCCGTGCCTGGGCTGGGAAAAGACCGACTACCTCATCCACGAGATCGCGGAACGGGTGTAGGTTACGGCGTTTTACCAAACGCCGTAACGGCTCGACGCTGCAAACCCGCCAGAGCGGCAATCTGCCTTTCAGCTTCGACGGCATGACCAAAAGGTCAATGCCGCCTCGCTTCAAGGCACCTTGCTCGCTCTGGCGGGTTTTCGCTGACGTTTTTCTACCTGCGTCGTTGCCAGAGCTGGCACTTGGAGACGCTCCTTTTGGGTAATCGTTGGGTGTTCCTATAGTTTTGTCAACCGTCGGGGCTACTCCCGGTAGGGCACCCG
>CABSMQ010000017.1:0-33842 GCA_902478965.1 uncultured Collinsella sp.
ATTGGGGACAGGCTTAAATGAGTGGCCGTTGTTTGGCAGTCATTGGGGACAGACTTAAATGAGTGGTCGTTGGGAACGTCCCTATGTGCCGGCAGTTTGGTACGGTCCTTTGATGCCTGATGCTTCTATAGGTGTGGAGTAAAACGACCTACTCTGTCTTTTAGGGCTTTGGTGTTCCGTCCCTTTATGTTTCACAAGGATCGTTGCATGCGCATTTACGCGCATGTCATTGCGTGACATTGCGTGTAACCGCGCAAACATGTGCAAATTATGGCTATATGATGACCGTTAAGCACCTAAATACGCATATACGTGCATATACGCGCGCATTTGTGCGAATATAGAGCTGTCTGAAATAAAAGACTTTTACGACGCAGGAGGCACATATGGCAGATTTCAAGCAGGCTCCACTCGACTCTGCGGCAGCCGCAAAGGCAGCGTTCGCTTCGGTCCAGGGCAAGCCGTTCCCTAACGACATCTTTACGGCTCCCGAGCTTCGTTGGGCTGTGATCGGGTGCGGCGTAATCGCCAACCAGATGGCCCAGTCTCTTGCTCTTGCCGGCCGCAAGCTTGCGGGCGTCGCTAACCGCACCCTATCCAAGGCTCAAGCTTTTGCCGATCAGTATGGCATCGAAAAGGTCTATGAATCGGTCGAGGACCTCTATGCCGATCCGAACATCGACGCGATCTATATCACCACCCCGCATAACACGCATATCACCTATCTTCGCGCCGCTCTGGCAGCTGGCAAGCACGTGCTCTGCGAGAAGGCCATTACCCTCAACTCCGCCGAGCTCGACGAGGCACGTGCCATTGCCGACGAGCATAACGTGGTCCTTATGGACGCCACTACGGTGCTCCACATGCCCCTGTATCAGGAGCTGCGCCGCCGCATGGATGCCGGCGAATTTGGCCGCATGAACCTCGCCCAACTCAACTTTGGCAGCTATAAGGAGTACGGCGATCTGACCAACCGCTTCTATAACCGCAACCTTGCTGGCGGTGCCATGCTCGACATTGGCGTCTATGCCCTGTCCGTTATGCGCCTCTTTATGGCAAGCCAGCCCGCTGAGGTCGTATCGCTGGGCAACACCTGTGAGACCGGTGTCGACGTTGCGGGCGGCATCGTCTGCCGTAATGCCGAGCAGCAGCTGGGTGTTGTGAGCCTTACGCTTCACTCCAAGCAGCCCAAGCGCTCGGTCATCAGCTTTGACAAGTGCTATATCGAGGTCAACGAGTATCCGCGTGCCGATCACGCGACCATCGTGTGGACTGCGGACGGCCACCGCGAGGAGGTCCACGCCGGCACCGAAGCTTACGCCCTTTGCTACGAGATGGCCGATCTTGAGAAGGCCGTTGCCGGCGACGACTCCAAGCGCGAGCTGCTGGATTATGCTTCTGATGTTATGGAGCTTATGACCAAGCTCCGCGCCGATTGGGGAGTCGTGTACCCCGAGGAGGAGTAAGCGATGCTAGCGGAAGATAGGCTCAACGCGATCGTGTCGATGGTGCAGCAGGCTGGCTCGGTTACTGTGCCAGAGCTTGCCGAGGCCCTGGGCGTGACGGCGTCTACCATTCGGCGCGACCTGCAGACGCTCGATCGAGCACACCGCATCGCCAAGGTCCACGGCGGAGCGACGAGTCTTGAGCGCGCACACGTGACGCGCGACCTAACGCTCAATGAGCGCAGCGACCTCCATAACGACGACAAGGAGCGTATCTGCGCCCATGCGGCGGCGCTTGTGGAGCCCGAGAGCTTTGTATACATCGACTCGGGCTCGACGACGCTCAAACTCATCGAGCATCTTCCACACCTTGAAGATGTCACCTATGTGACCGATTCTGTGATCCATGCTCAGCACCTCGCTTTGCGCGGCATGCGCACCGTGGTGTTGGGTGGCGAGCTCAAGCCCGAGACCGAGGCACTCGTTGGCCCCGATGCTTTGGCAACCCTAGACCGCTACAACTTCAATTGTGGCTTTTGGGGTTCTAACAGCATTGCCGCCGAGCAGGGCTTCACGGCGCCCGATATCGAGGAAGCGCAAGTAAAGCGTATCTCGATGCGCCATACGGCCAAACGCTTCGTAATCTCGGACGCCAGCAAATTTGGCATGGTGGCGCCCGTCAAGTTCGCGGACTTCCGCGACGCAACGATTATTACCGCGGGCGAGGTCCCCGCCAAGTACCGGGCAATGGACAACGTCATCACGGTCTAGCAAGCAGGGGACGGGCTAAGGCCAAAACCGCCACAAAGGTGCCTGTTCCCATTGTGGTGGTTTAGGGCTCCCAGGGGCAGGGGGCTTCGATATAGATATGCTCGCCGGTTACGGGATGCGTGAAGGACACGCTGTGGGCATGGAGCATGAGGCCGCAGGGGCGCGGCGTTCCGTACAGGTCGTCGCCAACCAGGGGGTGACGCTCGCTGGCCAGGTGCACACGGATCTGGTGTTTGCGACCGGTGAGCAGCTCAACATCGATATACGAACGCGTGGGCAGGCCACGACGGCTCTTAAGGCGCTTGAGCACCTTCACGCGCGTCTGCGACGGCTTGCCGCTGGCACCGACGCGCATCTTGCGGCTGTCGTGGCGGTCGCGGGCGATGGGCTTGTCGATGAGCTTTTCGTTCCAGTCGATCTTGCCCTCGGCGAGCGCCAGATAGTGCTTTTCGAAGGCGTGGTCGATGACCATCTGGTCAAAAGCGGGTTGCGTCTGCTTGTCGAGCGAGAACAGCACAACGCCGGTGGTGTTGCGGTCCAGGCGGTTGAGCGACTGCATGTCGGTCGCGGCAAAGCCGTCGCCCATCGCCAGTAGCAGGTCGCTGGCGTAGTCGGTAAGTGTGCGTTCACCGGTGCCGTCGCCGTGGACGATCATGCCGGCGGGCTTGTCGATGGCCATGAGCCAGGCATCGCAGTAGAGGACTTGAGGTTCTTCGTTCACGTGTAAGCCTTTCGGTTAGCTGATTCCCACAAACATGCAGCCCGAGGTCGCCCCGCGCAGGCGGGCGGCGGGCTTGCGGCCGGCTTGAGCCGCCTCGACGGCGCGACGGACGCGAGCGACGGCACGGCCAATCTCATCGGCCTCGAGCAAGGTTCCGTCGACCATAAGACGACGGACGCCGGCGTCGAGCAACTGCGGTACCTGCGGCGTGAGGTCGATGGGGTAGGCGTCGTACAAGCGAGAGCGGCCGTGGATGTCGGTGCGCACGGGCATGACCTTTCCGTCGATATTCTTGAGCGACAGCTTGCGGGCGCGCAGACGGCAGCTGGCACAATCGTGGATGCAGCCATTGGCCACCTGCAGGATGCAGTGCTCGCTCGTCATAACGCGCGGGCGGCCAAAGACGGTGATGCCCAGAGCCGCGGGCGCGGCGGCGCCGAGCGAGACAATCTCGTCGAGCGTGATCTCGGGCGAGAGCCAAAACGCACCGGCTCCGCGCTCGGCAAGCGCCTCCATGCAGGGCGTGTTGTGCACCGGCAGACAAGAGCGAATCTCGGCCGTGGCGCCAACCTGGGCGGCCAGGGCAAGCTCAGAGATGTTGCCAATAGCGACCGTGGCGCCGGCAACAACCCACGGGTCGACGCGTACGTGGTCAACGGCGCGGCAGACCTCGTCGAGCACGGGTACGATGCCCTGCTCAAATGCATCGGCGGGGGAGAGCTCGGCCGCATCGAGCGCGTCGTTGGTCATGTAGATGCGCGTTGCACCCTCGGCGCGAGCGGCCTTGGCGGCCTCGAGCGAGGTGACGGTGGCGCAGATCTGCGGCTCATCGCGGTAGTGTGCGGGCATGGGGCGGGAATCACTGGTGACAATCGCCGGTAGTTCGAGCGTTTTCGCACGCTCGTCATACGGCGCCAGAATGGCCTCTTCCAGCGTCTTGCAAGCGGCGGCACGCACCTTGTGCACGGCGGAAAAGCCCATGCCGCAGCCTTCATCGAGCGCCACATCAAAGCTCGCAGCCTCAAAGGGCGAGGAGCCCATGCGGCCCACATGCTCAACCAGATCGGACGCCTCGACGGCGCGGGTCTTGGCGGCCTCGACGGTAAAGCCGGTAGCGGTGGCGGTGAGCGTGGGGTCGTCGCAGCAGGTGAGCGTAACGGTAAACGGCTCGCCCAGACGCGCCACAACGGACACGTCTACGGCGCGGCGGCGCAGCACATCGCGCTTGAGCGCGGCGCCGGCAGCGTCAATGGCGCGCTGGCTTCGAATCACGCGCACACGGCAGCCCTCGGGCATGCTGCGAGGCACGCGGCACTCGATGGTGTCGCCGGCGGCGGCATCATCGGCGGCGATGGTGGTCAGGAACTGGTCGAACTCATCGTCGTGGCGAAGCTCCAGCAGATCGCCCTTGCCTACGGGCTCAAACAGCTCAATGCGGGCGATGGCAGCGCGGCGACGACGGTCGTCAGGCTTGAGCCCGCGCACATCGCGGTTGGCCAGGCGGCTGCCGAGCACCGTGCCAACAATCTGGCCGCGGTTGTTGGAGCGCTCGTAGCTCATCATCTCGTCACCCGAGGTACCGTCTTGATAGGCGTGCGTAAAGTCGCGGTTAAAGCAGCGCTTGAGCTGGCGCTGGCGGGCGGCATCCTCATCCTTAGAGGTCGAAACATCGGCCAGCATGTCATCAATCTGATGACGATACACGTCGACGATGGAATACACGTAATCGGGGGCCTTCATGCGGCCCTCGAGCTTGAGCGATGCGGCGCCGGCGTCATACAGACGACGAACGAGCTGCGATGTATTGGTATCGCGCGGGCATAGCGCGCGCTCACGACCGGCAGGGGAGAGCGAGCGGCCGTTCTCGTCGATCAGCTCGTAAGGAAGACGACAGGGCTGAGCACACATGCCGCGGTTGGCCGAGCGGCCCGCCATGGCAAAGCTCGACAGCAGGCACAGGCCCGAGTAGCAAAAGCAGATGGCGCCGTGGCTAAAGACCTCGAGGTCAACGTCGGGCGCGGCGTCGTGGATGGCGGCGATCTCGTCAATGGAGAGCTCGCGCGACAAGGTCACGCGGTCGGCGCCCTGCTCGCGGCACCAGATGGTTCCGCGGTCATCATGGATGTTCGCCTGGGTCGAGATGTGTGTCTCGATGCCGGGCATGGTGCGCTTGACCTCAAAGAACAAGCCCCAGTCCTGGATAATGAAGGCATCGGCGCCCAGCGTGGAGCAGCGATGGATGAGCTGCAGCGCGTCGCTCATCTCGGATTCCTTGATGACGATGTTGACCGTGACGTAGACGCGCGACCCGGCTAGATGTGCGGCGCGGCAGGCCTGCTCAAAGGCCTCGTCGGTAAAGTTTGTTGCCTTGCGGCGGGCGTTGAAGCTGCCCATGCCGCAGTAGATGGCGTCTGCCCCGGCAGCGAGTGCGGCGGCAAAGGGCTCCGGGCCTCCGGCGGGGGCCAAGAGCTCGGGTCTGCGGTTGGTGGTTCGACTGGCGGTTGCGGTCATATCCTGCCTTTCAAAATGCTCAGATATTCAAAAGTATAGTGGCGTCGCTGCGGTGGGCGACGCCCGCAGCCTAAGCAGGACAAAGTCTTCAGCAGCTTGGACTGGCTGCTCCACATGAGAACCGTTCAGCGGTTCGGAGAAACCGTTGGTCGATAAAATATTCTCGCAAGCTGATAATATTCTTGCATCGCACGGAAACCTTGAGTACTATCCCAATCAAGCGCGGTGTTCAGACCGAATTGTGCCTCCCGGTGCGAACGCCGCGCTCACGCTCTCTATCTGATCGTAAGGAGAAAAACATGAGCAAGACCGTCGTGTCTTCCGATAACGCACCGGCCGCCATCGGCCCGTATTCCCCCGGTATCCAGGCCGGCAACATGGTGTTCCTGTCCGGCCAGCTGGGCATCGACCCCACAACTGGCAAGATGCCCGAGGGCGTCGAGGCCCAGGCCAAGCAGTCCCTTGCTAACGTCGAGGCCCTGCTGACTGCCGCCGGCGCTACGTTTGCCGATGTCGTCAAGACCACGGTCTACCTGGCCGACATTGCCGACTTCGCTGCCGTGAACGAGATCTACGCCTCCAAGTTCGAGGCTCCGTTCCCCGCGCGCAGCGCTTTCCAGGTTGCCGCCCTTCCGGCTGGCGGTCTGGTCGAGATCGAGGTCGTCGCCGCCCTCTAAGGTGTTGGCCACAACTAAACATGACATGCAAAAAGACCCTGCAGCGCGTGCGAGCTGCAGGGTCTTTTGTTAAGTGACGGATCGTTTGTGGAGCCGCGCTCCATTTTGCTCGTTAGCCCTCCTTGCGAACTTTTTGCAGGTAGCGGTAGACGCTGGGCTCCGAGATGCCCAGCGCGGTGGCGGCGCAGGCCACGGCGCCCTTGAGCATGAACACCCCGTTGCCGTTGAGGTGGCGAATGACGTCCACGCGGTCGCTCTGACCAAGCGACGCTACATCCAGCCCGCGCGCGCTCAGCAACTCGGAAATACTGCGGTCGATGAGTTCCTGCGTAGACTCCGAAAGGCTTTCGACCTCGATAGACGCGGGCTCCGCCTGTCTAGGCGCCGCGTCGAAGCAGGCCATGAGCTGCTGCGCCATGGCGTTGATGGAGCGCACGGTCGAGAGGTCGGTGTTGACGCAGAGCATACCGACAATCTCGTCATTCTCGCGGATAAAGTACGTCGCCGACTCCAACGTCTTGCCACCGGCACCGCGCCCCTCGTAGCCCGTAATAAACGGCAGGTCGCGATACTTGGCGTCGTGCATGATCTTGAGTGCCAGGTCGGTGGCGGGACCGCCGACCTTGCGGCCGCTCACGATGCCGTTGCGAATATCGACGATGGCGTGGTCGGGATCCGAGAAATCGTGCAGCACGATTTCGCTGTTCTTACCGAGTACCTGCTCCAGGAAATCGACCATCGGCAAAAAGCGGCGTACGGTCTCGTTCACGGGCAACTCCTTTGGGTGAAATCGGAAATGTTCATAACAATTTTTTCTCATGGTAACACGGTGTCTATTGACTCGTATATCCGCAGGTACATTGCGTAATACAGACGAACGGTAGGAATTTAGCGGTAAACGGTTGACCAAAAGAAAAGTAAGATGTCATTTTGACCAGACACTTTCCTGACCTGCGGAAATGCATTATCTCAGCTGAAGAATAGTCTGATAACAAAAAATTATTATTGAGAATGAGAATCATCTTTAATACGATATGCAACGAAGGCACAACCTCAACCCCGCACTGCGTCACAATAGAGCGTTAGATGCGAAAACAACTATTTCGAGGATTGGTGGTCAAATGACCCAGGAGACGGTTACGAACGGCACTGAAGCCCTGTTCACTCGCGAAGGCATGCCGCCCGTTAAGGAAATGATCCCGTGTGCCCTTCAGCATGTACTGGCATCGTTTGCCGGCATCATTACCCCGGCGGTCATCATGGCCGGCGTCTACGGCTTTAATAGCCAGCAGAGCACCGACATCATTCAGGTTGCACTCATTCTTTCGGCGATCGACACGGCCCTTCAGGCCTTCGCTCCCTTCCGTCGCATTGGCGGCGGCCTGCCCATCGTCATGGGCGTTTCGTTCGCGTTCCTGCCGGCCCTTCAGGCCATGGGCGCCTCGGGCTTTAGTTTTGGCGCGCTGCTGGGCGGCGAGATCGTTGGCGGTGCCGTCGCGGTCCTCTTTGGTCTGGCCTACAGCAAGATTAAGTGGCTGTTCCCGCCCGTCGTGACCGGCACGGTCATCTTCTCCATTGGCGTCTCTCTCTATCCCACGGCCGTCAAATACATGGCCGGTGGCATGGGCACGCCGTTGTGGGGCACCCCGCAGGCATGGTGCGTCGCTCTTATCACCTTCGCCGTCGTCTTCGCGCTCGCCAACTTTGGAAAGGGCACGCTCAAGCTGGGATCCGTGTTCTTTGGCATGATCGTTGGCATGATCGTTTCGATCCCCTTTGGCATGATCGACTTCTCCAGCGTCGCCACCGCTCAGGTCTTCGCTCTTCCCAAGCTCATGCCCTACGCGCTCGAGTTTGATCCCGAGGTCTGCATTACCCTCGCCGTCGTGTTCCCCATGGTTGCCATCCAGGTTATCGGTGACGTCTCCGCCGCCTGCCTGGGCTCCATCGACCGTATGCCCACCGAGCGCGAGCTCTCCGGCGCTATCGTGTCCCAGGGCCTCACTTCTATGGTCGGCGGCCTGCTGGGCGGTCTTCCCACCAGCGCCCTTGGCCAGAACGTGGGCATCATCTGCTCCAACAAGGTCGTCAACAAGTGGGTCTTTGTGATCATCGCGGCCGTCTTTGCCATCGCCGGTCTGTTCCCGCAGCTCTCTGCCGTCCTTTCCGCTATCCCGCAGCCCGTCATCGGCGGCGCGACCGTCGGCGTCTTTGGCACCATCACCATGAACGGTGTGCGCATGTTCACCCGCGAGGGCCTCACGCAGCGCACCACCACCATCGTCGGCACCTCTGTTGTCTTTGGCCTGGGTATTTGGATGGCCAGCGGCTGCCTCGCCGGCGAGGGCATGCCCACCTGGGTGTCCACCGTCATCGGCTCCAACGCCGTGACCCCCACCGCCATCATGGCCATTGTCCTTAACCTGATCCTTCCGCAGACGCCGGTCGTGGCTCAGCACATCGATGCCGCCAAGGATGCCGCTGTGGATCTGGTTCTGCCCGAGAGCAAGAAGTAACCGATTCGGTGCTATTCGCCGGCGGACGCATCGCCTCGTCCGCCGGCGCCATGCGGCGCCAAGCCGCACTTCAAAGGGCTTGTCCCTTTGGTGAAGCGTTGACGGGAGAGGGCCCGTTTCCGGTGTAGGCCGGCGCTTCGCACTTCCGCCATGTCAGAGGTGTCAAACCCCGCCTCTGATGTTGAAGGGAGCATTTATGCTTCTGGTCGCTAACGGTTCTGTCTTTACCCGCAACGCTCAGACTCCGTTCATTCCCAACGGTGCGGTCGCTATTGACGGAGATACGATCGTCGAAGTGGGCCCCGAGCGCGAGCTCAAGGCCAAGTACCCGGATGCCGAGTACGTCGACGCCCAGGGCAACCTCATCATGCCCGGACTTATCAACTGCCACACCCACATCTATTCGGGTCTGGCCCGCGGTCTTGCCATTAAGGGCTGCAACCCCACCAACTTCCTGGAAAATCTTGAGCAGCAGTGGTGGAAGATTGACGACAACCTGACGCTCGACGGCACCAAGGCAAGCGCCTATGCCACGATTTTGGATTCCATCCGCGACGGCGTCACCACGATCTTCGATCACCACGCGAGCTTCTGCGAGATTCCGGGCAGTCTCTTTACCATTAAGGACGCCGCTCAGGAGCTGGGCATGCGTTCGTGCCTGTGCTACGAGGTTTCCGACCGCCGTGGCCAGGAAAAGTGCGATCAGGCTATTGCCGAGAACGCCGAGTTTGCCCAGTGGGCCGCCAAGGAGCGTCGCGATAACGACAACCACATGATCGCCGCCATGTTTGGCGGTCACGCCACCTTTACGCTGTCGGACGAGACCATGGATAAGATGGCCGAGGCCAACAATGGCCTGACCGGCTTCCACATCCACGTGTGCGAGGGCATGAACGATGTGTGGGACTCCCGCCTCAACCGCGGCGGCATCAGCCCCGTCGAGCGCCTGCTGCAGCACAACCTGCTCGGTCCCGACACCATGCTCGGCCACTGCATCCACGTGACGCCCGCCGAGATGGATATCGTCAAGGAGTCCGGCACCTGGCTGGTTAACAACCCCGAATCCAATATGGGCAACGCTGTGGGCTGCGCCCCCGTGCTCGAGTTCTTCCGCCGCGGCATCCCCGTGTGCATGGGCACCGACGCCTACACCCACGATATGCTCGAGAGCCTTAAGGTCTTCCTGATCATTCAGCGCCACAACGCCGCTATGCCCAACGTGGGCTGGTGCGAGGCCATGACGATGCTGTTCGAGAATAACGCGAAGATGGCCAGCAAGTACTTCGATCGCAAGCTCGGTGTGCTCGAGGCCGGCGCTGCCGCCGACGTTATCGTTATGGACTACAAGCCCTTTACGCCGCTGAGCGAGGAGAACATCGACGGCCACATGCTCTTTGGCATGATGGGCAAAAACTGCCGCACCACCATCATCAACGGCCGTGTCCTGTACAAGGATCGCGAGTTCGTTGGCATTGATGAGGACAAGATCAACGCGTGGACCATGGCCGAGTCCAAGAAGCTCTGGAGCACGCTCAACGATCGCACCTACTAATTCACAAGTAGATTCACGCGCGCCGGATGTTTCGCCGCATCTGACGCGCGTATAGGCGGCCTCCGCGGGGTCGCCGGCGCTGTGCTAGCGCTACACCGTATTTGCGCCCGCCGCGCGGTCTCGCCGGGCGTTACAGAGAGGAGCTCATTATGAGCGACATCATGAGGCCGATCCCGTTTTCGCAACTGATGAACTGGATCATCGAGGAGCACAAGACTCAGGGCGCCGTCTTTGGCGTGCGCAAGATGGTTACGACCAACCAGGAGGGCGCGCTTCCCATTTTTGACGAGCGCATCGAGACTCCGTTTGGCCCGGCCGCCGGCCCCAATACGCAGCTTGCCCAGAACATCGTGGCATCCTACGTGGCCGGTTCCCGCTTCTTTGAGCTCAAGACCGTTCAGGTTATGGACGGCGAGGAGCTCTCCAAGTGTGTGAACAAGCCCTGCATCGTGGCGCAGGACGAGTGCTACAACTGCGAGTGGTCGACCGAGCTCGAGGTTCCGCAGGCTTTTGCCGAGTACGTGAAGGCATGGTTCGCCTGCCACCTCATCGCTCGCGAGTACGGCCTAGGTAGCCCGGACGGCTTTGTCTTCAACATGTCCGTGGGCTATGACCTCGAGGGCATCAAGAGCCCCAAGGTCGATGCGTACATTGAGGGCATGAAGGACGCTAGCGGCTCCGAGGTGTGGAACGAGTGCCGCACGTGGGCGCTCGCTAACCTGGACAAGTTTGAGCATGTCGATGCCGCGTTTGTCGAGTCCATCCCGGCGCGCGTCTCCAACTCCATTACCGAGTCCACGCTGCATGGCTGCCCGCCGGCGGAGATCGAGCGCATCGCGACCTATCTGATTACCGAGAAGGGTCTCAACACCTACATCAAGTGCAACCCCACGCTGCTGGGCTATGAGTTTGCCCGCCAGCGCCTCAACGAGCTGGGCTTTGACTACATCGTCTTCGATGACACGCACTTCCGCGAGGACCTGCAGTGGGCCGATGCCGTGCCTATGTTCGAGCGCCTGATTGCCCTGTGCGCCGAGCGCGGCCTGGAGTTTGGCGTCAAGCTGACCAACACGTTCCCCGTCGACGTGACGAGGAACGAGCTGCCCTCCACCGAGATGTACATGTCCGGCCGTTCGCTGTTCTCGCTGACCATCGAGGCTGCCCGCCGCATTACCGAGCAGTTCGATGGCAAACTACGCATTAGCTACTCTGGCGGTGCCACGGTCTACAACATCCGCGCCCTGTACGATGCCGGCATTTGGCCCGTTACCCTGGCGACCGACGTGCTCAAGCCCGGTGGCTACGAGCGCTTTAGCCAGATGGCCGGCGAGTTTACCGATCTGGACGGCAAGCCGTTCGCGGGTGTCTCTCTCGAGGCTGTGACTGCGATCCAGACCGATTCGCTCACCAACCCGCTCTACAAGAAGCCGCTGCGCCCGCTGCCCGACCGCAAGGTCGCCGGCAAGAGCCCGCTTTCCGACTGCTTTACCACGCCGTGCCGCACGAGCTGCCCCATCCAGCAGGATATTCCCGCCTACTTGGCGGCTGTTGACGAGGGCCGCTACGAGGACGCACTCAACATCATCATCGAGCGCAACGCCCTGCCGTTCATTACCGGCACTATCTGCCCGCATCCCTGCGGCCGTGCCTGCGAGCGTGCGTTCTACGAGCCCGAGGGCGCCCAGATCCGCGCCAGCAAGCTCAAGGCCGCCCGCGAGGCCATGACCGCCGTGCTGCCCAAGCTGCGCGCCCAGGCCATCGCCAACGACGGCGAGCGCAACGTTGCCGTTATCGGCGGCGGCCCGGCCGGCCTGGCGACGGCGTTCTTCCTGACGCGCGCTGGCGTGCCCGTCACCATCTTCGAGGCCCGCGATTCGCTCGGCGGCGTGGTCCGTCACGTCATCCCCGAGTTCCGCATTGCGAGCGATGACATCTCCCACGATGCCGAGCTCTGCCTGGCCTTTGGTGCCAAGGTGCAGCTCAATGCCCGCGTGGAGTCCATTGACGAGCTCAAGGCCCAGGGCTTTACCGACGTGGTCGTGGCCACCGGCGCCTGGATGCCCGGCTCTGCGGGCCTGGGCGAGGATGCCGAGCTCGACGTGCTGGAGTTCCTCGAGGCCGCCAAGAGGGGCGAGAAGCTCGAGCTGGGCGAGGACGTCGTGGTCATTGGCGCCGGCAACACCGCCATGGATGCGGCCCGCGTGGCCAAGCGCCTGGCTGGCGTGAAGAACGTGCGCCTGGTGTATCGCCGCACCAAGAAGCAGATGCCCGCCGACGAGGAAGAGCTTGATCTTGCTCTTGCCGATGGTGTTGAGTTCTGCGAGCTGCTGGCCCCCAAGGCGCTTAACGGCGCCGTGCTGACCTGCGACGTCATGGAGCTTGGCGAGCCGGATGCAAGCGGCCGTCGCAGCCCCGTCGCCACGGGCGAGACCGTCGAGCTTTCCGCCACCACGGTGATCTGCGCCGTGGGCGAGGGCATCGATGCCAGCCTGTACGATGCCGCGGGTGTCGAGCACGACCGTCGCGGCCGCCTTGCCGCCACCTCCACTGGCGTCGAGGGCGTTTGGGCTGCGGGCGACTGCCGCCGCGGTCCTGCCACCGTGGTCGAGGCTATTGCCGATGCCGCCGAGGTCGCCCGCGCCATCGCCGGCGTGGACTTTAACAAGTACGCCGACTGCAACGAGCAGGCCGGCCGCGAGGACACTTGCTACGAGCGCAAGGGGTCGCTGTGCCGCGACAAGCGCAACTGCACCAAGACTCGCTGCCTGGGCTGCGGCTCGGTGTGCGAGGTCTGCTGCGATGTGTGCCCCAACCGTGCCAACGTGGCAATTAAGGTGCCGGGCCTGGCCAAGCATCAGGTCGTCCACGTCGATGGCATGTGCAACGAGTGCGGCAACTGCGCCGTGTTCTGTCCCTACCAGGAGGGCCGTCCCTACAAGGACAAGCTCACCCTGTTCTGGAGCGAGGAGGACATGGAGAACTCCGAGAACGAGGGCTTCCTGGCCGTGGACGAGGACCACTTTAAGGTTCGCGTCGCCGGCACGGTCCGCACCGTCTCGGTCGATGCCGTCAACACCGGTCTTCCCGAGGCCGTCCGCCTGACCATCAGGGCTGTGCGCGACAACTATTCGTACCTTCTTAAGAAATAGGCGAGTCTCTTATGGCCAAATCCATTCAACATAACGTGGCCTACGTTGCCTGCGGAAGCGGTTGCGCCTCCGCAGGCGGCGACGCCCGCTGCAGCGAAGGCTGCATTGGCTGTGGCGCTTGCGTCACGGCCTGCCCCCACGGTGCCATCGCACTGGTCGACGGCGTCGCCCGCGTGGACCGCTCCAAGTGCACGGGCTGTGGCCTGTGCGGCATGGCGTGCCCGCAGCGCGTGATTGCCTTCGTTCCCGGCTACCAGAACATCCTGGTGCGCTGCAACAACACCGATAAGGGCGCCATTGCCCGCAAGATCTGCGACACGAGCTGCATCGGTTGCGGCATGTGCGCCAAAAAGTGCCCCGCCGGCGCTATCCGCATCGAGGACAACTGCGCCCATATCGATGGCGCGGATTGTCTGTCGTGCGGCATGTGCGCCGTCGTCTGCCCGCATGGCGCTATCCACGACCGCACCGGCATCGCCGCCGGCGTGTAGAAGGGAATCACCATGGCACAGGAATTCACTTTTACCGTTAACGGCGTTGAGCGCACGACGACCCAAAACAAACCGCTGCTGCGCTACCTGCGCGACGACCTGCACATTCACTCCGCCAAGGACGGCTGCTCCGAGGGCGCCTGCGGTACCTGCACCATTCACGTGGACGGTGCGGCCGTCAAGGCCTGCGTGCTGACCACCGCGCTTGCCGCCGGCCGCAACATCGTGACCGTCGAGGGCCTGCCCGAGGACGTGCGCGAGGCCTTCGTGTACGCCTTTGGCGCCGTGGGCGCCGTGCAGTGCGGCTTTTGCATCCCCGGCATGGTCATGGCGGGTGCAGCGCTCATCGCCGAGGACCCCGAGCCCACCGAGGAGCAGATTAAGTACGCCATCCGCGGCAATGTATGCCGTTGCACCGGCTACAAGAAGATTATCGAGGGCATCTCGCTGGCAGCTGCGGTGCTCCGTGGCGAAAAGCAGGTCGACGAGGATCTGGAGCGCGGCGATGACTACGGCGTGGGCAAGCGCGCCTTCCGTATCGACGTGCGCAAGAAGGTGCTCGGCGAGGGCAAGTATCCCGACGACATCGACGAGCTCGATCAGCCGGGTCTGACCTATGCCAGTGCCGTGCGCTCCAAGTATCCACGCGCCCGCGTGCTCTCCATCGATACCTCCAAGGCCGAGGCCCTGCCCGGTGTGGTGGGCATCCTGCGCGCCGAGGACGTGCCGGTCAACCAGGTCGGCCACCTTATCCAGGACTGGGACGTCATGATCGCCCAGGGCGATATCACCCGCTGCGTTGGCGATGCCATCGTGCTGGTGGTCGCCGAGGACGAAGCGACGCTCGAGAAGGCCAAGAAGCTCGTAAAGATCG
The DNA here is from genome assembly GCA_902478965.1 of uncultured Collinsella sp. Lineage (GTDB taxonomy): Bacteria > Actinomycetota > Coriobacteriia > Coriobacteriales > Coriobacteriaceae > Collinsella. The sequence continues at coordinate 14,708 of CABSMQ010000017.1, forward strand.
ATTACGAACCGCTGGAGCCCGTGCGCAACATCGCCGAGGCCAGGGCTGTCGGCGCCCCGCGCCTGCACGACAGCTTCTTTGCCTTTGGCAACACGGTGGAGCTCAAGGACAACGTATGCCAGAGCCGTCACGTGACGCGTGGCGACGCCGCCAAGGCGCTGGCGGAGAGCGCATTCACCGTGACGCAGCGCTTTACCACGCCCTTTACCGAGCATGCCTTCTTGGAGCCCGAGTGCGCCGTCGCCTTCCCGTACAAGAACGGCGTCAAGGTGCAGTCGACCGACCAGGGTGCCTACGATACGCGCAAAGAGTGCGCCCACATGTTTGGCTGGGACAACGAGCCCGAGCGTGTGGTCGTCGAGACCATGCTCGTGGGTGGCGGCTTTGGTGGCAAGGAGGACGTGTCCATTCAGCACTTGGCCGCGCTCGCTGCCTATAAGTTCCAGCGTCCTGTGAAGTGCAAGCTCACGCGTGCCGAGTCGCTTGCTTTCCATCCCAAGCGTCATGCCATGGACGGCACCTTTACGCTGGGTTGCGACGCCGAGGGCAACTTTACCGGTTTGGATTGCGAGATCAACTTTGATACCGGAGCCTACGCGTCGCTGTGCGGCCCGGTGCTCGAGCGCGCCTGTACGCATGCCGTCGGCCCCTACAAGTACCAGAACACCGACATCCGCGGCTTTGGCTACTACACCAACAACCCGCCTGCCGGCGCGTACCGCGGCTTTGGCGTCTGTCAGTCCGAGTTTGCGCTCGAGAGCCTGATCGACCTGCTGGCCGAGAAGGTCGGCCTGGATCCGTGGGAGATCCGCTACCGTAACGCCATCGAGCCGGGCGAGGTTCTGCCCAACGGTCAGATTGCCGATTGCTCCACGGCGCTTAAAGAGACGCTGCTCGAGGTCAAGGATGCCTACTACGCGCATCCCGGACACGCCGGTATCGCCTGCGCCATGAAGAACGCCGGCGTGGGCGTGGGCCTGCCCGATGCCGGCCGCTGCAAGATCCGCATCGAGGATGGCCGCGCCGTGGTCTACGCCGCCACGTCCGACATCGGCCAGGGCTGTAACACCGTCTTTTTGCAAGACGTTGCCGAGGCCTGCGGTCTGCCGCTGAGCTGCATTGCCAATGGCGAGTGCTCCACCGAGAACGCTCCCGACTCCGGCACTACGTCTGGCTCGCGTCAGACGGTCGTGACCGGCGAGGCCGTGCGCGGCGCCGCCTTCCTGCTGCGCGATGCCATGGTTGGCATCGAGGCGGGCAAGCCTGCACCCGATGCTCCCGTGAGCGCGCATGGCGACGGCGTCAAGATCGAGTACGACGACGGTCGCGCCTATCAGCTGCGCGCGCAGGAGCTCGTCGCCGGCCAAGGTATGCATCCTCAGGATCCCGCGGCCGCCATCAAGGCGCTCGAGGGATGCGAGTTTGGCTACGTGTATCTGGAGCCGACCGACAAGCTGGGTGCGGATGTTCCCAACCCCAAGAGCCACATCTGCTACGGCTTTGCCACACATGTGGTCATTCTGGATGATGACGGCCGCGTGAGCGAGGTCTATGCCGCGCACGATTCCGGCAAGGTGGTCAACCCCATCTCCATCCAGGGTCAGATCGAAGGCGGCGTGCTCATGGGTATGGGCTATGCGCTTACCGAGGACTGGCCGCTCAAGGACTGCGTACCCCAGGCCAGGTACGGCACGCTCGGGCTGTTCCGTGCGCCCGAGATTCCGGATATCCATGCCATCTACGTGGAAAAGGACGAGCTGCTGCCCGTGGCATACGGCGGCAAGGGCATCGGCGAGATTGCCACGATCCCCACGGCGCCCGCCGTACAGAACGCCTACCGCGCGTTCGACGGCAAGCTGCGTCCGGATCTGCCCATGGTGGATACCCCGTACAGCCGCGCCCGTCACCGCGGGTAGGGTGCGGACGGCCATTGCGATGGGCTGTCCGCGTTCAACACCAACTGCATATGCTGCGCCTTTGGCCCTGGTTCCATCGTGAGCTGGGGCCTTTTGTTTGGAGTGCCTCCGCATGCGGAAACTGCGTCCCGGATTTGGCGCTCAGAATGGGATGCGCTTTCCCTTTGAGCCTCTAGCGGAAAGCGTGTCCCGGAATTTGGCTCCAGAGTGGGATGCACTTTCCGGTTGGAGCTTCAAACGGAAAGTGCATCCCGGAATCCGCGCCTGGAATGGGACGCACTTTCCGGAACAGCCCTCAACCGGAAACTGCGTCCCAGAATTTCGCTTCAGAGTGGGATGCCGTTTCCGGCTGAACCCTCTGGCGGAAAGTTCATCCCAGAATTGACGCTCGGAGTGGGACACAGTTTCCGGATGGAACCTCAGCGGAAATTGCGTCCCAGTTTGAGCGTCTATTCTGGGATGCAGTTTCCGCTGGGCGCTTCAGCCGGAAAGCGTGTCCCGTTCTGGGCCTTGATTCCGGGATACGGTTTCCGCTAGGCATGCCATTTGGAAAGCGCATCCCATTTTGAGCACTCAATCTGGGGCATGGTTTCCGCAGGTGCTGCCAACCGGAAAGTGTGTCCCAGTTTGGTGAGCAGGCGGGCATAAGCTCAGCAGCTCCTACAGCTCAATATCGTTGAGCCATGTCGGCAGCGCGGTCTGCCGGATGCCTGCCGTCTGCAGCTTTTTGGCGAGCACTCCTGCCGAGCGGACCTCGTTCATGGTAAAGCGCAGCAGAGGGTGACCGTAGAGCGATAGGTGCGCCTCGCGCTGTCGTTCGGCAACGAGCGCCTCGGCGGTGGTGCGTCCGGCCAGCATGGTCTGGTCGGTATATTTGATGAGCCCGTCGAGCTCGCCCAGCGTGAGTTCCCACGCCTGGCGCTCCCAGGCAAAGTCCGTTCGTATGGGCTTGGCCGAATTGAAGGGGTCCGTCAGCTCGTATTGAAGCCAATCGGGCGCAAAGCCCGTCTCGATCATGATGGCTCGGGCGACCGATTCCCCGCCGCTCTCGGCGCAGGCGTCGGCATATCGAAGTGTCGTGAGGGCGGTGCGAATCGTGCGACCATTGCGGGCGGTCGCTCGTTGCTCGACGGCCTCCATCAGCTGTTCCCGCGCAAGGCCGAGCTTTAAGATCGCCGAATCGGCAATGGGCATGCCGTCGGCAAAACCAGTTTGCAGCAAGCAATCTGTGACCGTTTGGATGGGCGGCGTTACCGATATGCCGGCTCTGCGTATTGCTCCGGCCGGCTCAATCTGGTGCCGCTGAATATGTGCGCCCGGACGAGCCGACGGCTTTGTCGAGCTACAGACATGCACGACATTCAGGTGTCGCCACGAGACCTCGAGCCCCAGCAGACAGGCGGCCGAAAACGAGCAGAACGTCCAATCGGGGTGGATGATCGCAAGGGCGCGAATAATCTCGCAATGACGCTGCGCCCGGTTGAGCTCATTCCAGCGCGTTTTGCGCGCGAACATGCCCGGCATGGGGGAGACGACCATGTTGCCGATGCGCCGAAGGAGCGCTTTTCGGATCGCCGTGCTCGGGGGAATCAGGCATCGTCCTTCTTGTTCGGCTTGAGTGAGCAGTTGGTCGATGAGCTGGTCATTGCAATGGGTCATGAGCTACCGCCTCCTTTTGGGTAACAAAAACGTATCAGCTGGAACTTGCCGCTCAGCTGACCAAAAGCTGACCAAAATCTAACCATGCAGGTAGATGGCCTGCTTTTGGCGACATATTTCTTGTTTGAATCGGTGGGCGGTAATCGGCGACCGTGAACGGTAGCTGGATATGAAGTCTTGGTAAGTTTCGGGACGTGTACTTTTTGAAAAGAGCATTCTATCTGCTGTTTTGTGTTTCTGGATCGCATATTTGAAGGCATGTGATATGGGTGGCGGACTGTCGCCTTGTATCTGCGGAAACTGTGACCCGGAATTGCCACTCGGAATGGGACGCGCTTTCCGGACAGCCTTCAAGCGGAAACTACGGCCCAGTTTTTGGCTCCAGAACGGGGTACATTTTCCGGAACGGTCCACGTGCGGTGATGTACCGCCCCTTTTGCGTGCGCCGCTTGTCGAATTACGTTATAGCTGGCCATATTATAGGAAGGTATAATATAGCCAGCTATAACGTAAAGGAAGGATGGCCCTATGTTTATCGGAAGAACAGTGGAAATGTCCGAGCTCAATCGACTGTATGGCACGGGCTCCTTTGAGATGCCTGTGATTTACGGCCGCCGTCGCGTGGGTAAAACGCGCCTTATCACAGAGTTCATCCAAGGCAAGAAGGCTATTTACTTTCAAGCTCGTCGTACCAATGCAGAGGCAAACCTGCACGGCTTTAGCCAGGCGATACTTGCGGGTTCGGTTGGTGCTGTAGGCGTGTCGTTTCGTAGCTTTGACGAGGCGTTCGATGCATTAGCTACCATGGCTCGCACGGAACGTTTGATTGTCGTGATTGACGAGTATCCCTATCTCGCCCAATCGAATCCCGAAATCAGCTCGTTGCTGCAAGACAAGATCGATCACCTGTACAAAGAGACCAGGCTCATGCTGATCCTATGCGGCTCGTCTCTTTCGTTTATGGAGGAACAGGTGTTGGGCTACGAGAGCCCACTATACGGTAGGCGTACGGCCCAGTTTAAGATCATGCCGCTCGATTTTACGACGACCCTCGGGTTGTGGCAGAGCATGGGTCGCGAAGACGCTGCAGTTTGCTATGGCATGACGGGTGGCATTCCTGCATATATCGAGAAAGTCGATCCTGCCGCACCGCTCAAGGACAACATCAAACGTCTATTTCTTACTCCTACGGGCTATCTCTTTGAGGAGCCGAGTAACCTGCTGTTGCAAGAGTGCCGCAATCCCGAGCAATATGATGCGATCGTGCAAGCAATTGCTCAGGGGCGCTCGAGGATCTCGGAGATTGCGAGCTCTACGGGAATCCCTGCGAGCAACGTAAAGAGCTATGTGGATAAGCTGGCGTCGCTTGGGATTGTCGAGCGCGAGCTGCCCCTAAACGAGACGAGCAATAAGCGAGCCGTGTATCTGCTGAGCGATCAGATGTTTAGGTTCTGGTACAAGTTTGTTCCGCAGAACATCGGGCTGATTCAAAACGATATGGCCGAGATGGCGTATGAGCGCATTGAGCCGCACGTATCGGATTACATGGGTACGGTCTTTGAGCTTATATGCAGACAATACGTGTACGAACTCGCGCGGGCGGGCCAGCTTGATGTGGTTCCGGCAAGCGTTGGGCGCTGGTGGGGGACGGATAATCGCACGCATACGCAGGAAGAAATCGACTTGATTGTTGACGATGGCGAGGGCACTGCGCTGTTTGCGGAATGCAAATGGCGCAATGAACCGGTGGGCGAAGACGTGCTGCAAAAGCTCGTGCATCGAAGCGAGCTCTTTAGGCGGCAGCACAAAAGCTATGCGATCTTCTCGAAGCGAGGCTTTACGCAAGGATGTCAGGAAGCTGCGGCGAGCAGGGGAGATGCCAAGCTGATTTCGTTTGCCGAGATGTGCGAGCGGAGATAACCAAGCACGCTCTGATGTGATGCTCGGAATGGGTCGCGCTAAGGATGCCAAGCGTAAAACCTTCAATGAAAATGGCGTAAAAACTACATCTGTCATGGCGTAAAAACTACATTGAAAGTAGCGTAAAATCAGCATTGAGAATGGCGTAATTTCGCATATCGCGTGATAGAGAGGGACGGCCGTCTATGGATGCACCAAAGAGATTGACCCAAAAGGGATATAGGCCCCGGCTCATAGAGGAGCGCCTCGACACCCTTATGCGGGCGTTTGGCTGTGTGGAGATCAACGGCCCCAAATGGTGCGGCAAGACCTGGACGGCGCTCTCTCGCTCGGCGAGCGTCTCCAGGCTCGATGAGCCTGCGCAGCGTGCGGCGGCAGAGGTCGACCCAAGCCTGGCGCTCATCGGCGATGCGCCACACCTGGTCGATGAATGGCAGGAGGTGCCCGAGGTTTGGGATGCCGCCCGGCGTTTCGTGGACGCGAGCGGCAACGAACGGGGGACACTTTTGCTCACGGGCTCGACCGCGCTCAAAAGCGAGGAGCGCAGCCATGTTCGTCATTCCGGCACGGGTAGGATCGCCCGTCTGTCAATGCGCCCCATGGCCCTGTGTGAGTCGGGCGACGGCGAGCCGCTCGTGTCACTGGCAAGCCTCTTTAAGGGCGAGGATTTTGCCCCTCAGCGTCGCGAGAGCACGGTGGATGACGTCGCCCGCTGGTGCTGCAGGGGCGGTTGGCCTGCAAATCTTGGGCTTTCGGAAGATCTTGCGCGAGAGACGGCAAGCCAGTACGTGCACTCGGTGCTCGACGTCAACGTGCTGGACGAGGGCATGTCGCCCGAGCTTGCACACGGCCTTTTGCGAGCTCTTGCCATGAACGAGAGCCAGGCTGTCACGTACAAGACGCTCGTAAAGGACGCCTCGTACGGTGAGGCGGGCCCCGACGAGAGGACCATCGCTGCGTACTTGGACCTCTTCAACAGGCTCAAGCTGACCGAGGACCTGTGCGGATGGGAGCCGCCCATGCGCTCGAAGGCCCGCGTTCGCGTGCGCCCCAAGCGCTACTTCTGTGACCCGTCACTTGCGGCGGCGTTGCTGGGGGCTACCCCTGAGCGGCTGCTTGGCGATATGCAAACGCTGGGGATGCTCTTTGAGAATCTCGTCCTGCGCGACGTGCGCGTGTTCCTTTCCACCTACGGCGGTGTCGACAACAGTGTCCATTATTTCCGAGATGAGAAGGGCCTTGAGGTCGATCTGATCGTTGAGCACGACGGGCGCTGGGGAGCCATCGAGGTCAAGCTGAGTGATGCGAAAGCAGACGATGGAGCGAGAAATCTCAAGGCGCTGGAGAGGAAAGTGCTCTCCAATCCTGCCGCCCAGAATGCCGCGCCGGCGTTTTTGGCGGTCGTGGTTGGAAAGGGGAGCATTGCCTACACACGCGACGACGGCGTGGCGGTGATTCCCATGGCGGCACTTGGGGCGTAGTGGTTTTGCGGGCGTGCCGTGCTTCCTTTACCGAAAATCCATTTGGTAAACCAGATGCTCGCGGATAGAATAAAGTTGACGGCAGCCCAAGGGTGATAGCTGGGCAGCGCCGTTGCTTGGTCAAGAGGTCAGTGCCTTAATGGCAGCGACTTGTTATGCTTCGAATGCTGCTTGAGTGCCTCGGAAAGTTCGATAAGCGCCGTGAAGAGCGAGACCAAAGCAACCAAGAGTTCTACGAGCTCTGATGGGCCCGGGATGACCGCTGATTCAAGTCACCGGGCCTAAACTTTTTCACGCATTTGAATAGAGCGGGCAACTCTCTTGGGGCCGTCTGCATGGCGTGTGCCTGGCGTATGGCATTGCGCCCCACTTTCATGTCCGTACGGGCGCCTATCCTTACGGCAATGTAGCCGCCTATGTAGCAAGCGGCAGGCAACGGAGAAAGGCCCTAACCGTGTCAGCTGAAAAGATGCCGGGTATCTCGGCTATCGATACGACAAACTTTGCGCGCCAGATCGTGCTGGACTTTGAGTTTGCGCCGGTGCCAAAGCAGCGCCAGCGCCGTGGGCTGCGCAACGAGATTATTGAGGTCGGCGCCGTCAAGCTCGATTACCACGGCAACGTTATGGGCGAGTTCTCGCAGTTTGTGCAGACGGAATTTACCGAAGGCGTTGCGTTCCCCGTCCGCGAGCTTACAGGGATATCGGCCGTGGACACCGCGATGGCCGACCCGCTCTACATGGTGATCAAAAGGCTCAGCGATTGGATCGGTCACTACTCCGCCCAGGTGGTTTGCTGGAGCGGGACGGATCGTCGACAGCTTTTGACCGAGTGCCAGGCAAAGCACATCGACCTTGCCGCATTTCCTACGGACTGGGCCTACCTGCAGGCGTTTTACACCTCGATCGTGGACGTGGGCAGCCATGGGCGCGTCTCTTTGAGTGACGCGGCGACGTGGTTTGGCATCGAGTTCGACGAGTCGACGGGCCACGCCCACAGCGCCCTAGCCGATGCGCGCGTGACCGCCAAGTTGCTCAAGCAGGTGATGGACGGAGACTACCACGTGAGTCCGCGCGCCCAGGAGATCCGCCAGCGGTGGGGGATGGGCGTGCGAGCTCAGACGCGCTTTTCCAGCAAGTGCTTCGAGCTGGGCGATCTGCTGCTGAAGCTGAAGGCGGAGGGGAGGTAGGGGGCGACTATAAGTGATGGACGAGGAGTGTGGGGCGGCTGCTGCTATCAATGTCAATTTGATAGAACCAACGCATACAGATCGACTGCCTACGGCGTCCCCGGGAATGACTTCAGATCCAAGTCATCGGGGCTCAATTTGTCGCATGAGTTTAGCCATAAACGTGCGCTTTCTTTATACATTCCATTGAGGTGGGCTACTCCGTTAACCTTGATTGGTGTCCGGAGCGGCAGAAGCGGCTCCAAAAAGCCCTGTCACTCAATTAAGGGGGGCCCGGGCAATCCCGGGGAAATGGCTGCGGGACCTATAATGTTTGAAATAAGTAAAATACGCTTTTTGCAATTGTGCAGATAGGTTTTGCTATGGTTTTCGATAAAGAGGCTTCGTTCGAAGAAGCGGTCATAACCGTGCTGAAGCAGCACGGCTGGGACGACGCGGGAGGTGTGCTTCGCTATCCCACCGAGCAGGACCTCATCGACAACTGGGCGAAGATTCTGTTCCAGAACAACGCCGACATAGACCGCCTGAACGGCTGCCCGCTCACCCAGGGCGAGATGGCGCAGGTCATCGAACAAATCGAAACGCTCAAGACCCCACTCGCACTCAACGGGTTTATCAACGGAAAGACCGTCGCCGTCACGCGCGACAACCCCGACGACGCGCTTCACCTGGGCAAGGAGGTGAGCCTGAAGATTTATGATCGTCAGGAGATCGCAGCCGGCCAGAGCCGCTACCAGATAGCTCAGCAGCCCGTCTATCCTGCGAAGAACAAGATACTGAACGACCGTCGTGGAGACCTGTGCCTGCTCATCAACGGCATGCCGGTCATCCATATCGAGCTCAAGCGCAGCGGCATCCCCGTCAGCCAGGCCACTGGTCAGATCGAGAAGTATGCCCACGAGGGCGTGTTCACGGGGCTCTTCCGCCTGACGCAGATCTTCGTGGGGATGACCCCCGACGAGGCGCGCTATTTCGCCAACCCTGGCACGGGCACGTTCAACCCGAACTTCTTCTTCCACTGGGAGGATTTCAACAACGAGCCCATCTGCGCGGGCGACAAACCCGGAACCGACGAATGGAAACGCTTCACCTCCACACTGCTTTCCATTCCAATGGCGCACCAGCTCATTGGCTTCTACACCGTGGCCGACAGCTCGGACGGCTGCCTGAAAGTCATGCGCAGCTACCAGTACTACGCAGCCGCCGCCATATCCGACAAGGTGCGCAGGTGCAAATGGGACGAGAGACCCAAGAGCAGCACCCCGGGGCGCCCCGGCGGTTACATATGGCACACCACCGGCTCCGGCAAGACCATGACGAGCTTCAAATCTGCCCAGCTCATAGCCGACTCGCGCGACGCCGACAAGGTGATCTTTCTCATGGACCGCATCGAGCTGGGCACGCAGTCGCTTTCCGAGTACCGCGCGTTCGCAGACGACGCCGACGACGTGCAGGGGACCGAGAACACGCAGGTGCTGAAGTCGAAGCTCGCGAGCGACGACCCCAAGAACCGCCTCATCGTGACCTCTATCCAGAAGATGAGCAACGTGAAGGCCGGCGAGGGTAGAATCACCCAGGCGGAACTCAACCGCCTGGCCTCCAAGCGGATCGTGTTCGTCATCGACGAGTGCCACCGCTCCACCTTCGGCGAGATGCTCCAGGACATACGCCGCGCGTTCCCCAACGCGCTGTTCTTCGGCTTCACAGGTACGCCGATTCTCGACGAGAACCAGAAGAAGGGCTCCACCACCGCCATGGTATTCGGCGAGTGCCTGCACCGCTACAGCATCGCAGACGGCATCCGCGACGGCAATGTCCTGGGCTTCGACCCATATATGGTGACGACTTTCGACGACCACGACGTGCGCGAAGCGGTTGCCCTAGAGCAAGCGAAAGCCGCAACAGTAGCCGAAGCCATCTTCGACGATCGAAAGAGCAAGGTCTTCTACTACTATATGGACCCGGCAAAGGTCCCCATGGGACCGATGGTCGACAGCGCCGGCAACCGCATCAAGGGCATTGAGGATTTCCTCACCCGCGCCCAATACTGGCCCGGCACTCCGCACCACGAAAAGGTCGTAGAGGATATCCAGCACCGTTTCCCGGTCCTCTCCCACGGCAACAAGTTCCATGCAATCTTGGCGACGAGCTCCATCCCGGAGGCGATCGACTATTACCGAGCCTTCAAAGAACGCGCCCCGCAGATGAAGGTGACCGCCCTTTTCGACCCGAGCATTGACAACAACGCCGGCTCTACGGTGAAGGAAGACGCCCTGGTCGAGCTCATAGAAGACTACAACAAGGCATACGGCCAGGAGTTCACCATCCCAACATGGCCCGCCATGAAGAAGGACATCTCGGCGCGCCTGTCTCACAAGAAGCCCTACGTCAACGTCGACTCCAACCGCGACTCTCGCATCGACCTGCTCATCGTAGTGGACCAGATGCTCACGGGCTTCGACTCCAAATGGCTCAACACGCTCTACCTCGACAAGGTCATCGACTACGAGAGCATCATCCAGGCGTTCAGCCGCACGAATCGTCTGTTCGGCCCCGACAAGCCCTTCGGCACGATCCGCTATTACCGTCATCCCCACACCATGAAGGGCTATATCGAAGCGGCAGTGAGGCTGTATTCGGGAAACCGCCCGCTCGACATGTTTGTCCAGAAACTACCGGAGAATATCGCGTTGATGGACGCGCGCCTTCAGGAGATACTCATGGTCTTCGAAGCAGCTGGCGTTGGAGACCTCTCCAGACTCCCCGCATCACAGGAAGCCAGGCGCAAGTTCGCCAAGGAGTTCGTTGAGCTCAACGAGTTCCTCGAGGCCGCGAAGGTGCAGGGCTTCACATGGGAGCAGGACACCTACGAGTTTGAGGAGGAGCCTGAGGAAGGTGAGCCGAGGGGCAAGTCCTTCTTCGTGCAACCGGTCATCGACGAGCGGACCTACCTCATTCTCGTGCAGCGCTACAAGGAGTTGTTTGCAGGAGGGGGCGGCCCTGGCGACGCGCCCGAAGCGCCCTACGAGCTCGATGGTCATATAACCGAGATCGACACGGGGCTCATAGACAGCGACTACATGAACGCGAACTTCAAGAAGTGGCTGAAATGCCTCGAGCAGGACGACGAGGGCCTTGCCGCCGCGCGCGAGGAGCTCCACCGATCGTTCGCGTCCTTAAGCCAGGATGACCAGCGCTTCGCCGAGCTGTTCCTTCACGATGTCGAGCGAGGAGACGTCGCCCTGGAAGACGGCAAGACGCTGAGGGATTACATCACGTTCTATGCCCGCAAGGCAAAAAACGCTCAAGTCGAGCGAATCGTCGAGGCGCTCGGCATAGACGGCGAGCTTCTTGCCGCCATGGCCGCGCTTGACCTGGCGGAATCGAACATTAACGAGTTTGGACGCTTCGACGATTTGAAGGACTCGGTGGACAAGGCGCGCGCCAAGGCCTTCTTTGAGCAGAAGGAAGGCAAGACGCTTCCCCTGTTCAAGGTGAACACCCGTGCGGCGGCGCTGTTGAAGAAGTTCATCCTGGAAGGCGGCTTCGACATCGACGAATGAGCGGCTTTTTTGAACAGGCGAAATCGAAAGTTTGTCTATCTGAGGAGACGCATGCGACCATGCGTCCCCTCGTTTCAACTTGGGAACAGCGTAAGTTGGGAGAGCTATGCACGTTTTCTAAGGGACATGGATACAGCAAAGCTGACATTAGGGATGCCGGCACCCCACTAATCTTATATGGACGCCTGTATACCCAATACGAATCGCGTATCGAGGAAGTAGACACTTTTACCGTTGAACGGGATGGGTCGATTCTTTCAAGGGGCAATGAAGCGATCGTTCCTGCATCCGGTGAGACGGCAGAAGATATCGCCGTCGCATCATCCGTGCGCAGGTCAGGAATCATTTTGGGTGGTGATTTGAACGTCGTCACCCCGACAGGCAAGCTCGATCCGGACTACACCGCGCTTGCCATAACGTACAGCAAAGCCCATGACGATTTGGCAAAGCGGGCACAAGGAAAATCGGTCGTACACGTCCATGGCAACGACATCGCTGAAGTTGAGATCTCTTACCCGTCGGAAAGCGAGCAAAAGCGCATATCATCGGTTGTTCTCAATCTCGATTCCCTCATCACCCTTCATCAGCGTGAGCCAACTCACATGATGAAAGAGGGTAAAAATGCCAATCGGTATCAATGAAGAATCTCTTTTCTGCGACTACTACTCGCAATGGATTAGCGTCTACAAAGAAGGGGCCATCCGTGAGGTCACCATGGGAAAGTACCGGCTCACGCAGTCTTGGCTTGCCAAGCTGATTCCAGACCTCAAGATAAAAGATCTCGACCGGACCTCGTACCAGCAGCTCATCAATGGTTACGCAGAACACCACGAGCGCCAGACAACCATGGACTTCCACCATCAGCTTAAGGGGGCAATCCTTGATGCAGTTGACGAAGGGCTCATTCCCCGCGACCCTACGCGCAAGGCCATCATCAAAGGGAAGCAGCCGCGGGCGAAAAAGATCAAGTATCTCAACCAGTTTGAGCTTCATGCTATGCTCGGCGACCTTGATTTATCAGGCGGGCCGAGTTGGGATTGGCTTATTCTGATAGTCGCTAAAACGGGCCTGCGCTTCTCCGAGGCCCTTGGGCTTACTCCCGAAGACTTTGACTTCGCTCATCAAACGCTCTCGGTGAACAAGACCTGGGATTACAAGAACGGTGGCGGATTCGTCCCAACGAAAAACGCCTCATCGATGCGGAAGGTTCAACTCGACTGGCAACTCATCATGCAACTTTCTGGGCTGCTCAAAGACCTTCCGCCGACCGAGCCCATGTTTGCGAAGGGAAAGGTCTATAACTCAACAGCTAACAGCGTTTTGGCGCGCCACTGTAAGAATGTTGGCGTGCCTGTCATATCCGTCCATGGGCTGCGGCATACGCATGCGTCACTTTTGCTGTTCGCCGGTGTTTCTATCGCCAGCGTATCCCGAAGGCTCGGCCATGCAAGCATGACCACCACTCAGGAAACCTATCTGCACGTCATTCAAGAGCTCGAGAACAAGGACATTGACATCGTCATGAGGGCTCTTTCGACTCTAATTTAACCTGTATCAGCAAACCGTGGCTCACGCTGATGAAGGGTGATAAGTTTGTCAAGCTCGGCTAAGCTCTTCGCAATTGCTTTCTGCTCGGCATGATCGGCAGGCACGGCAAAGAACGATTGCGAGATCAGATTCCAATCTGCGCGAGGCATCTTAGAGCCCGAAGATACATTTGCGAGCCTTTGGAAGCTATCCGTTTGAATCAGCCGATACAAAAATGAACTGTCGCACTCTGTAGCCCTAAGGACCCAAAAATCACCAACAGCTACACCATTGAACTGCGGGTATAGCCAATTCATCAAATAAGGACGAAGCTTCCCGTACAGAACATCTCCAGCGTAAAACTTAATTCCTGTTTTGCCGCCTTCTTTGTCGCGCAAATCTTTGTTCAGCGTGCCCTCGCCGGAAATGATGTCCTCGTATTCGACTTGAGGCAAATCAGAATCGCTAGACTGAATGGAAACCCTATCGGTCAGATCGGAGAGCTTACGCTGTTCCCAAGGGTCCGTAAAACCGGCAAAACGAATTTCGGGTACATTAGTCTTTTCCGTCACGCTATTCACCTCCCAACAGTTTCCGCAGCTCAGCAATGCCCGCCATATCGTATTCATTGCCCGTGAGCTGGCCCAACATCGCTGCCAACTCGTTTTCCGCCTCATTAATCTGATTGCACACGTCCGAATAGGTTGTCGCGTACTTTGCATTCAACGCCACAATCTTCGCAATGAAGTCACCTATAACGGCATTGGGCAGTTCGAGCAAATCAGACTGCAGCGGCTCAATCCATTTCGCAGCCAGCAATTCGTCACACTGGACATCAGTCAAGCCCTCAATAACCTTTTTTGTTGTCTCTTCGAGCGCGACAAGCGCCTTTTTGCTTGCCTTTTTGAGATCTTTCTCCTCATCGAGCAGAGTCTGAGCACGAACAAGCGCCATCTCAAAGTCGCCATTCGGATGCTTGCCGATGCTCTTCACAGCTTTCTTGAGGGATACCGCCACAAGCACGCCGTCATCGTCAAAAACATCGCTCGAGCCTTTCTCATCCTCATCAAGATTCTCAAGAATCTCGTCAAGCTCTTGAGATATTTCATTCAAACGGGATTCGTACGCGGTAATTTCCTTGACATCATCAGCGAGCAGCTGCTCTTGGACAAGCGCAAACGGCAAAATGCGGCCCGTCCAGCCATCCTGCACCTCAACGTCTTTGCCGCTCTTCTTCTTAATCACCATATTTGGATCGACTTTACGCACGGCTTCCCTGCCTTCGGCTTGAATAACCTCGAGGTCGCCGGAAATGCCCGTCCATGCATCATCAAGAGCCTGATAGGCATCGTATTCGTCAACAAGCGCGATACTGGAAAGGGCATCGTGAAGTTGCGCCGCAATATGCTCTTCTTCGGCCACGGCGTCGACCTGCGACGCACCGTCCACCAACCTCTTCTGCAACTCAGCAGGCAGATGCGACAATGCATCCCGATAGTCGCCCAGAAATGAGACGACATTGGCGTTGGTCTTTACCGTTGCCGCCACGTCGTCTGCCACGACCGCAAAGCACGACCCGCCGCCATCGCCGTAAAGCTGGCCCTTCAGGCTCGGCCACACCTTCCAGTAGCGGTCGAGAGTGTCGACCTCGGCCTTCGGAACTCCACCGAACATGGTGGCGTACACGTCCCAGCTCTCAGCGGCTTCGGACGAATCCACATAGCGCGGAATATTGAGGTTGTAATCGTTGGCGCGTATCTCGTCGATAGTCACCAGGCGGCTGAACTTTTCAACTGTCGTCCCGGTCGTAACCGCGTCCACGATGCGGCGTATATCGCTCGCGCGCAGCTTGTTGTTCTTGCCTTCCTTCACAAAGTGCTTCGACGCATCCACGACCAGCACGTCGCTGCTCTCGCGCTGCTTGCGAAGCACCATGACGATGGTCGGGATGCCCGTACCGAAGAAGATGTTGGCAGGGAGCCCGATGATGGCCTGGATATGACGATTCTCCACCAGGTTCTTGCGAATAGCGCCTTCCTCGCCGCCGCGGAACAGTACGCCATGGGGCAGAACGATGCACATGATGCCGTCGGGGCGCAAGTGGTACAAATCATGCAAAAGGAAAGCGTAATCGGCCTTGGATTTAGGGGCAACGCCAAACTTAAAGCGCGGATCGAGTTCTTTGTCTTCCGGATCCCAGTTTTGAGAGTATGGGGGGTTCGACACCACGGCATCGACGAACAGCGGGTCGTAGGTCTCGTCCTTGTTCTCGACCGTATCGAACCAGGGCCAATCGTCTTCGAGCGTGTCGCCATTGCGCGCCACGATGTTGTCGGGGAGTATTCCGCGCATGACCAGATTCATACGCGTAAGGTTGTACGTGTTCTCCTTAAGCTCCTGCGCATAGTATTTGATGGAGTCTGGGTCACCGTTGCGTCGCGCCACAGCCTTGCCGATGTTGATAAGCAGCGATCCCGAGCCGCTGGTGGGGTCGTAGATGGTGATGTTCTCGCGTCCGGCCAGGTGCCACGAGACGATTTCACTCATGAGCATGGAAACCTCGTGCGGAGTATAGAACTCGCCGGCCTTTTTGCCGGCGTTGGCGGCGAAGTTGCTGATGAGGTACTCGTAGATGAAGCCGAGCACGTCGTAGTCCTGGCGACCGTCCATCGGGATGTCCTTGATGAGGTAGATGAGGTCGCGAGCGGCCTTGGACTGGCTCCGTGCGTCGGTGCCGAGCTTGGAGAGGCCGGTCTGCAGCGTGTCGAAGATGCCGTCGAAGACGCGCTTACGGGCAGGGTCGATATTGCGGCTAAAGGCGGAGAGGGCGTCGCGAACATTCGAAATCTCGAAGTCGCCGCCCAGGGCGACCCAGGTGGAGAAGAGGTTCTCGTAGGCGATGAAGTAGCCGCACTCGCCCTTGACGAACTCGACCGACTCCTCGTCGTCTTCCACCAGGTTGGGCAGGTCCTCCTCTGCGAAGTCGCGCGCCTTCAGGCGGGCGACCTCGGTCTCGGATAGGAACTTGTAGAAGATGAATCCCAGAATGTAATCCTTGTACTCGTTAGCCTCGATCTTGGATCGCATCTTGTTGGCGGACTCCCATATCTTGGAGGCCAGCTGCTGCTTGTTCATCTAGTTTTCCTCGCTTCTATAGACTTGGTTGAGCGTTTCTCCGTCGTCGCTTACCCATTCGGTCCAACCGTTCTGGCTGCCGCCGAGCACGAACACCGCCGCGGCACTGGGCGTCGGGAACTCGAGGTCCTCGGCGAGCTCTGCGATGCCGCCTGAATTGTCGAAGATTTCCCTGCGCGCGGCCGCGACGCCCGCGTTTTTCAGCACGGGCCTCGAGAGATTAACTTTCGAGCCAGCGAGCACGGTGAAGTGTCCGGTGGCCTTGTCGTAGCGCCCCGTCCCGCGTATGCCATTCTTCTTCGTGTGGAAGATTGCCGGCGCACCCGCGGGACCCTGGTCGACCCTGTCGAGGTCGTACCCCAGAGCAGCCATCCTGAAGAGGATCCTCTCGTGCAGGCGCTCGACGGCCTCTTCCTTGTACGGGTCGACGTAGGGCTTGGGCGTCGCCGAGTTGTCGGTCTCGTACGAGCCGTGGGTGCGCACGTAGTCGATGGCCTTCGCTTCGAGGACGTCCAGCGCGTCCCTGCTGATGTTCTGGTCGTCATCGAGGAACATGATGGCCTTGTTCCAGAACTCTTTCTTTGCCTTGTGTGCGTCGAGCCGGGCGATGCCCTGGGTCGTCTGTCCGGCGTAGACGCGGCTCACGTTGCCGTGGTCCTCGTCGAGCAGGTAGTAGATGCCGCGCTGCGGGATGTTCGGCAGCGACTTCGCCTCGGAAAGGTCCTCCCTTGGAACGACGACGGTCACAAGCGACTCGCCGTCGATACGGCAGATGCGAATGCGGTCCGGTTGCGCGTCTATGAGCTGGATGGTGAGAGTCTTGACCCGAATCACGCTCACACCCCCTTCTTCGCGAGCTCTTCGATCATGCAGGTGCGCACGAAGGCGGAGAAGCTCATGCCCCTCAGGGCTGCCTCCTCCTTCGCAGCGTCGCGCAGGGTATCGGGAATGCGCAGGGTCACGGAGACCTGGTCGCCGTCCACTAGGAAGCTTCTAATCTCGGTCTCGTCGGGATTGCTCTTGATGAGCTCCTTGTAGCTGTCAGGCATCTGCGCTCCCATCGCTCGAAATGCAATACAAATGCGTTTGAAAGTATTATAGCGTTGCATTGTTGGCGACTGTTGAGGCGAACAGGCGAACGGCAATATGGCCAGGCATGGAATCAAAGAGTCAGGTAGGGACAACCTGACCGACGGCGTTATCGTGGGATCGCGTGGTAGGTGTGCCCACCTACACCCTCGCAATCCCACGCGCGGCACTCAGCAGCTCGTACTCCCCCTGGCTCCACTGGCGCAGCTCGGCTGTGCGCACGGCGTCGCGACACAGGTCCAGAAACACCTCAGCTCCCTCGCAGAAGCACTCGCGGGCAAAGTCGCCCGAGCCGCTTGCGACGCACGCGCCGTCGGCAAAGAGCTTCCAGCTAGACGGCTCACGCAAATCGTCTCCGAACAACTTAATCTGTAGCACATGCGGATTGCCGGCAGCGCAGAGCTCCTCCTCGAGCTTCTGTACCGTGAAGCGCATCTGGTGGGAGAGGCTGTTCTTGACCATGGCCGAGGCATAGCCGCTCGGCTTGTCCAGAAGATGCATACGTTTTGGCTGTGCGTCCAGGTTGTGGAAGTTGCGCTCACTGCGCACAGAGAAATTGTCCATACGGACTCCTTTCATCGGTGTTGGCAGGGCCACCGTGCCTCTTGGCCGGTTGGCGTCGGGATCGTGGAGCCAACTCTCTACCCCGACTCTGGATAAAACGCGCCCGCTCCTTGCGGGCAAGAGGAAGTCTATCAACGTGTACGGACTCAACGTGTACGGACAGAAATCAAGCGCCATCCGCGAAATGACGCGCGGATGGCGTTGGTTTCCCAAGTGATTATTCGGCTTTCATCCGGAAAAGTGTCGAAATCAGCCGTGTAAAAGTACGGAAAAGTGTCGAAATAGGCGCCTTAAAACTTCGGAAAAGTGTAGCTGGATGACAAAACAGCACTTAGAAGCCGGTGCTGGATGCGGGATCCTGCGGCCGCCTTCAGCCCTCGCTACTCGTCGTCCCCGTCGTTGGGGTCGCCCTTGAGGGTGTTGATGTCCAGGTACTGGTTGTCGTCCTCTTTTTGCTGCGTTGCCGATTCGGACGCGGTGGGGCCGGAGAACAGCCGGAATCCCTCAAACGCAATGACGCCGAGCAGGGCAATGACAATGGCGATAAAGGCAACCTTGACTGCTTGCGGAAATTCCGAGAAACGCAGCGCCTTTTCCTCGGCGTAATAATCGGCGAAGCGCTCTTCGCCCGTGCTTTTGGTATACGCCGGCGCGGACGCGGCCTCCGGGTCATATTCCGGTGCAGGCGTGGCAGCGTACGGATCGTTGAGATAATCGCTCGATGCGGTGCCATAGTCCTCGGTCTCGATGCGACCGTTGCCAGCATAGTCATCGGAATAATCGGAATATGTCGCACCGCCTTCATAGTCCGCGGCGCTCGTGTTGGCGGCAAAAAGCGGGTTAACTGGAACGTCGAGCGCCGGCATGCCGGTAGAGGTCTCATCCAGATCGGCTGCAGCCCAGGAATCGTAGGCAACCTGACAGGCAACGGGCTCATCGAGCCTTGCGACCGGAGGCTTGCGTGCCGCAGGAACAGGCAACTGCTGGGCGCTGTACATAACAGTGCTGTCGGCCGATTTGCCCTTCGTCGCTGCAGCGAGAAATGCCGCCGTCTCGGACGGGTCGCTTGCGGGGCGGGGAGCGGGTGTGGGC
>CABSMQ010000018.1:0-33539 GCA_902478965.1 uncultured Collinsella sp.
TGTACAATCTGAGTCCGATGATTTTCGGAAGCCAGCGGGCGCTCGCCCTTAAAGCTTCTTAGAAAGCGTTCTTTGAAGACCAGTGGTTTCTAAACTGGTAGTAACCACGTGACGTGTTGTTGTCACTATATCACCCCAGAAGAGGTCGCTTTCGTTGATTCATACGGTAAAACGTTTTTGCACCGCTCACGGTGATATTTCGACCGTTTACCGGTCGTTAACACTTCTACCTGCGGTTTTGAAACCGTTTCGAAATGCTTTGGCAAAAGATCGGAACTTTTCCTGTCCCTAAACAACGCAGGGCGACTAAAAATAGCGTGTAGAAAAATTGCAGGTCATTGTGAAGATATGTGAATTGGTCTTTTTGACTTAATACCAGTTAGAACCAGTTTTGAGATTATCGGTGAACGGTAGTTTTCGACCGTTCACCGGTTACTTGCAATCGTTTGCAGTTGTTTTCCCAGATGAATTAGGGGGACGCAATGGAACGCTTGCGCAATCACGAGAAGTTTTGGCGTTTGTCCTCATCCCCCGCGCGTCAAACTCCCGCATCCATAAATGAGCCAATAGCTCACGCTAATCGTTTTCAATCATTACTTACTCAGTATCCGTAATTATTTATCGTTTATCGTTAATTCTGATATGATACAAGTATCGTCCAAAACGCCGATTGGAGGGGTTATGATCCATCGAAACGCGTCTATATCGAATGAAACCATCAGCCGCGAACAGACGGTAGCCAAACTGAAGAAGCTCGCTCGCATCTGCAAATGGGCCACGATTTGCATTACCACCGCGCTCGCTCTGGGACTCCTCGCAGTCATTGCGATTGACCTTCTACTCATATTGCCTGGACTCTCCCAAGGCCCGTGTCTCCAATCCGTAGAACTTCAAGCCGGCGAAGGACCGTGCCTTGCTATCGTCGGTACCAATGCACAGACCCCACTTATGCTCGTCGCACACGATGGTCACACTGCCATAGGGAGCCTCTTGATGACATGCCTCGCGCTTACCATCGCGCTAAGCGTGCGCAGGCTTTTCTTCAACATTGAAAAGGAAGGCAGGCCCTTTGACCTTGAATGTAACCAGACACTTCATCGAGTAGGACATTTATTCCTTATCGGCGGCGTTGCCGTGAGACTTCTTGGTGCCGTAATCACGGGAACGATACTCTCAGGATTTGGCGGCAGCTTTACGGATGCGTTCGTCGGCCAGTTATTCGAGCCCTCCATGCTCTTTGCAGGCCTGATTATTTGCCTGATTGCCAGCATCTTCCGCTACGGGTATATCCTGCAAAAACAAGATGACGAGTTGCTCTAGGGGGAATCCATGATTATTCTGCGGCTTGACCGCATGCTCGCCGAACGCAAGATATCGTCCAAAGAACTTGCAGAACGCGTGGGCATCTCCCAGGTCAATATGTCGCGCATCAAGACGGGCAAGGTTTCTGCCGTGCGCTTTTCAACTCTTGATGCGATATGCCGGGCACTCGACTGCCAACCGGGCGATGTGCTGGAATATATGCCTGACGATGAAGCCGATAACCTTTTTGGACTTAAAGATTCATAGGCATAATTTAGCCACCAGCGCCTAAACGCAAATAGCCCGCTAGAACAACATCCGTTCTAGCGGGCTATTCAGATATTTCGGCTACGCGCTCGGTGGCTCAGACAAATCTTTACGCAAACAGGCCGTAGATGCTGATGTTGGCCTTGGCGTACAGGCCGTTAGCGTACTCGGTCCACTTGGAGCTGGCGCTCGAAGCCTGCGAGGAATACTGCTGGTAGGCGGTGTAATAGGCGGTCATGGCCTGCTTATAGGTAGCGCTATCGGCCGTAAAGGCATCGTCAGCGAAGGCCTTAGCGTAGGTGCTATCGGCGTCCTTCCAGGTACCCTTTTCGCTATCCCACTCGTCGCCGGCAAGGTTGATGATGTAGTCGGCGTAGTCCCTGCTCGCGGTCTCCTCGTTGCCGTCAGAAGGCTCGGTCGGGGCGGTCGGCATACTTGCGGAGCTATCGCCCACCTTCTTCTTGTAGAGCTTCTGCAGCGTCGCGGACTGACGGACGATCTGCTTGGCCTGGTCCTTGGACACGCCATACTGCGTGGCCATGGTCTTGTAGTCGGAGGTGCCGATGGAATCCTCGGCGTACTTCTTCATTTCCTTGGAAGAAACGGTAATGCCCTCGTCCTCGGCAGCATCCAGCAGGATCTTGTTGCGCACGTAGGACAGGATGACGTCGGCAGAAGGAGCAGTATAGTTGCCGTCACTATCCTTGACGGTGTCGAGGCTGTACTGGCTCTCGATGGCCTCACGCGCGGTGATGTCGCTCTTCTTGCCGTTGTGGCTATAGCTTGCCACGGTCGAATCGAGCTGGTCCTCGGTGAGGGTCGCCGAGCCAACACCCTTGCCGCCAAAACCACCGTTGCCGATAAAGAAGCCGACCACCGCAGCGATCACGATAGCGACCACAAAGGCGGCAATCATCGTCTTCTTGTGCTTGGATGTATGGTCGTCTTCGTCGGAGTCGTCGTCCTCGTCCTGCTCCTCGGGCATCAGATTCTCGTCAGCGGCATCCGCGGCAATCTGAGCCTCCAGACGGGCGTCCTCCTCCTCGGCCGTCGTACCGGCAGCAATGTGCTCGGCAGACGTACCGGCGACCAGGTCGATCTTCTCGTCCTCGTCACCGTCGGGGCCTTCGCCGCGCTCGATGATCTGGATGCCGTCGATCTCGTCCTTCTCGTCCTTCTTTTGAATCAGACCCATATCGGTTACTCCTTGTTAGGAAACATAGTCCTCAATAGAATACGCCCGACAGAGCGCCGGGCGTATTGATTCTTAGGTTATACGCAAACACTTAAGTACTATTTAGGCGTTTGCAGCACGCATGCCTTAGGACAGGTGCGCGATAACGGCATCGGCAAAGGCCTGCGTGCCCACGGCCCCCTCGACGGAGCCGGTCTGGGCACGACGCACGTCACCGGTAACCTGCTCGCCCTCGTCGAGCGTGGCAGATACGGCGGCGCGAATGCGATTAGCAGCGTCGTTCTCGCCCAGGTGATCGAGCATCATCGCAGCAGAAAGGATCTCGGCCGTGGGGTTGGCGATATCCTGGCCAGCGATATCGGGCGCGGAGCCGTGCGTTGCCTCGAAGATGGCGCAGTCGGCACCGATGTTGGAGCCGGGGGCCATCCCTAAGCCACCCACCAGGCCGGCGCACAGGTCGCTCACGATGTCGCCGTACAGGTTGGGCAGCACCAGGACATCGAAGTCGTTGGGGTTCTGGACCAGGCCCATGCAGGTGGCGTCGACGATCTTGTCGTTGAACTCAATATCGGGATAGTTGACGGCCACCTCGCGCGCAACGCGCAGGAACAAGCCGTCGGTCGCCTTCATGATGTTGGCCTTGTGCACGGCCGTCACCTTTTTACGGCCGCAGCGGCGGGCATACTCAAAGGCATACTCCACAATGCGGCGGCTCTTGGCGATGGAGATGGGCTTGATCGAGATAGCGGAATCGGCGGCGAAGGCCTTCTGACCCGAGCGCTCGACAAGCTGCGAGAGCTCCTCGACCTCGGCAGCCCCCTCATCGAACTCGATGCCGGCATAGAGGTCCTCGGTGTTCTCGCGCACGATGACCAGGTCGACGTCGCGGAAGCGCGAGCCGTCGCCCGGCTGCGACAGGCAAGGGCGCACACAGGCGTACAGGTCAAAGTGCTTGCGCAGGGCGACGTTAACGCTGCGGAAACCCGTGCCAACCGGCGTAGTAATGGGACCCTTGATGGCAACCTTGGTCTCGGCGACCGCATCGAGCACGTGCTGGGGCAGCGGCGTGCCAAACTCGTCCATGACACCGGCACCGGCCTCCTGGACGTTCCAATTGATCTGGACACCGGCGGCCTCGACCACGCGGCGCATGGCCTGCGTAATCTCGGGACCGATACCGTCACCGGGAATCAGGACTACATCGTGCGCCATAATCTGTTACTCCTCGTCTTCGGCGTCGTCAGATTTTTTAACGCTAGCACGCTTCTTCTTTTTGGAGAGATCCAGGCCAAAACGTTTAACAAGCATTTCGCAAATCTCGCTCGAACGGGCCTTGAGATAGCTGCCTTTGCCGTTCTCGGCGTCGAACTTAAGGCGCAGCGCGAGCTTCTCGGCAACCTCGGCGTCAATCTCGCCCTGACCAAACTCGTACAGGCAACCGAGCATATCGCGATACTCGAGATCACCGTGGTAGCACTGGATGGCCTCGTCCAGGATGGGCCAAGCCTCGCGCGAACGCTCGACACTCGTGGCGCCCCACACGCACAGCAGGCGGAAGGCGGCATAGCGCAGCGTGGAGGAAATCTCGTCGAACAGTGCGGTCTCGGCGCCCTCAAAGGCATCGCCCAGCTGCTCGGGGCAGGTGGTGGCGAGCGCCGTCAGGGCATCGAGGGCCTCCCAGCGGGTCTGCGCCTCGGGGCGGTCGAGCGCCTCGATCAGCGCGGGCACGCAGGGCACGACGCGCTGCGGATCGCGCTCGGCAAGCAGGTGCAGCACGCGGGCGGCAAACTGGCGGATACGGCGCGTGGGGCAGCCGAGCTCCTGGACCAGACGGTCGACGGCGTTCTCGTTCTCCTCTGCCAGCTGGAGCTGTGCCAGCTCCTCGTCGGTAAGCTGTTCGTCTTTGTTTTCTGCCATAGTTACCTCTTCTTACTATTTCTTAGTGTGCTTGCCAGCACCCTTGCTGTCCTCGGTGACCGAGATGAGCTGTCGGTCGGCCGCGCCATTGTGACGCGCACGGCGACGCTCCTCGGCGTCGCCCGCGTCGGCGGCGGCGCGGTGAGCCTTGTTGACGTTAAAGACCTCGTCGTGTTTGCGCCACGGACCGACGGACTCGCCAAAACTCATCTTAAGGCCGGCGATAAAGCCGCCGAGCCAGCCAATCGGCGCAAACTGCACCAGCGGGAACAGCGAGAACACCCAGGTTAGCAGGACGACTGCCGCCGCACCCGCAAAGTTGGCGATCCAGTAGTCGCGCTTGGTGATGACGCGCTTTTCGCACGCCCACTGGCCGCACAAAAAGCCGATGTAAATCGCAAAGATAAAGAGCACCAGCGCGAGCACCACGAACGTCCAGCTCATGGGCGCTACTCCTCGTGATGGTGGCCGCAGCAGCACTCGTGGCCGTCATCATGGCCGTGGCCGCCGCAGCACTCGTGGTCCTCGCCGTGATGGTGGCCGCAACCGCACTCATGGTCGTCGCCGTGCTCGCCGCAACCGCAGCCGTCCTCGTGAGCACCGTGCTCTTCGGGACGATACTGCGACCAGTCAAGACCGGCGGCGATAGCGTCGGCCTCCTCCTTGTAGAGGACCGTGATGGCCTGGGTGCCCAGCTTGGCGCCACCGATGGCGTCGAGCATGTCGTAGAGCGTAAAGGCCACGTCGGCACCGGGCAGCGCGAGCTCGCGGTCGTCGGCGTAAGCGAGCGCCAGGCGCAGGTCCTTAATGAAGTGCTCGACCATAAAGCCGGGCTTGTAGTCGCCGTCGAGCGCTTTGGGGGCCAGGCTCTCCATGGCGCCGGACTTGCCGGTGCCGCCCAAGATCATCTGGCGGGTCTTCTCCAGGTCAAGGCCGCTCAGCTCGGCAAATGCCATGGCGTCTGCCATGCCAACCATGCAGGCGCCCAGCGACACCTGGTTGGCGAGCTTGGCAGCCTGGCCCTTGCCAGCGCCGTCAAAGCAGCAGATGGTTGCCGCAAAGGTGGAAAGGATATCGCGGACCGGCGCGATGTCGTTCTCGGCAGCGCCCACGATAGCCGTGAGCGTGCCGGCGATAGCACCCGACTCGCCGCCGGTGACAGGGCAGTCAAACGCCATGCGACCAGAAACCTGGGCGGCCTCGGCAATGTCACGGGCGAGCTCGGGCGAGCTCGTGGTGAGGTCGATCAAGACCGCGCCGGGCTTAGTGCACGCGAGCAGGCCGTCGCCCGCCAGGTAGAGCTCCTCGACCTCGGAGGGATAGCCCACCATGGTAAAGACGACGTCGGCGTTCGCCACGGCATCTGCCGGCGTATCGGCCCAGACAGCGCCGCGCTCGATAAGCGCGGCGGCCTTGGACTTGGTGCGGTTGTTGACCGTGACGGGATAGCCGGCGTCCAGGATGTGGCCGGCGATGGGGGCACCCATGATTCCGGTGCCGATGAATGCGACGGAGAGCTTGTTTGCCATGAAACCTTTCCTTTTGGGTTGGGTGTTGTTACCAGGTTGAATACTCGGTGCCAGCGTTTGGGCAGTGAGCTGGGATCGATTACGGCCGCGTTACTTGCCTACTGACCGCGCACGCGGCGGGCGATGCGGTCGGAAAGCGACGCCTTGTCGGCGCGGTTCTTACCCCAAAACGCGCAAGCCACCATGCCGGGGCCCACGTGCGAGCCGATGGTAGGACCGACGGAACTACGGATGATGGTGACGTCGGCGCAGCCTTCCTCCTTGCGGATGGCGGCCTCGAGCCAGTCGCCGTCCTTTTCGGCATCGGCAGTCATAATGGCGATGGGCATGGTGCGATCGGGCACGTAGTTCTCGCGGAACGACTTGAGGATGGACTTGAGTGCCTTCTTGCGGCCTCGGTTGACACCGATTAGCGACAGCGAGCCGGCAAGGTCGTAGGAGAGCTCGGGCTTGACATCGAGCTTTGCCGTAAGCTGCGCCGCCGCGGGCGGAATGCGGCCGCCGGCAGCCAGTGCGTCGAAGCTCTCGAGCGTAAAGTAGCCGTGGACGTAGGTCTTTGCCTCGTTTGCCCAATCGACCAGCTGCTTGGCGGTCAGTCCCGCCGAACGCTGGCGCACGGCCTCGAGCGCCAAGAGCGCGCCGGTCGCGCAGGGCAGAGCGTTGTCGACCACGTAGAGCTCAAAGTTGGGATACTCGGCGCGCACGGCATCTGCCGCCTGGCACGCGGAGTTGTAGCTCGACGACAGCGCCGAGGTAAAGCACAGGTAGACCGTGGGCGTACCCTCTTTAGCGCACTCGGTAAAGAACTCAATATAGCGACCGAGCGACACAGCCGAGGTGGACACGCGGGCACCGGCGCGCATACGGTCGTAGAACTCCTTGGGCGTGATGCTCGACCAGATGTCGTCCGTACGCTCCTCGCCATCGATGATAAAGGGGAAGCCCAAGATATCGACATCGAGGTTCGCAGCGACCTCGGGGCTAAAGTCGCAGCAGGTATCGACGACGATGCGGCAGCGGTCAGAATGGCCGGTAGATGCAGCTTTGTCCATCAAAGCGACTCCTTACGTAAAAAAGGCGGCCACCCGCATGGGATGGCCGCCAACCGTTAACTCATGCAAGTTAACGTATTTTACTCGTCAAGTGTTTCGATGCGGGGCTTGATGATGCCATATCCACCATTCTTACGGTGATACACCACATTGATAAGGCCAGTCGTCGCGTTCTCGAACACGTAGAAGTCGTGGCCGAGCAGATCGGTCTGCACCAGCGCCTGCTCCTCAGTCATCGGGGTGACGTCGATGACCTTCTCGCGGACGAGCAGGTCATCCTCCTCCTCGGGCAGCAGCAGGTCGGCCAGATCCTCAACGCGCTCGACCGGTGCGACATCCGCGGCGCTGGCACCGCCCTGGCGGTTGTCCACGACCTTGGTCTTGAACTTGCGCAGCTGGCGGGTGACCTTATCGGCGGAGAGGTCGATGGCGGCGTACATATCTGCACCGTGCTCGGCAACGCGAATCACCGAACCGCGGGCACGAACCGTAACCTCGACGATTGCCGGGTTGGGGTTCGAGGGGTTCTTCTCATAGCGAAGTACAACGTCGACCGTCATGGGCTCGATATCGAAAACCTTGAGCGCCTCGCCGATCTTCTCATCCACATGCGCACGCAGAGCATCGGTTACCGTCGTCTTGCGTCCAGAAACCTTGATATCCATACGTGGCTCCAATCTGCCTCGGGGACTTACTGTACTGGCTATGTACCCATTGCCGTGCATTTAATCACGTGGATTCCTAAAGACCCGAATAACGATTGCTTGATACCGCATACCGAAGTCTCGCACTTTTCTGTGGCAAAGTGCGCTATAGGAGGGGGCCGGCGGCTTTGTATTTGGTCCCAAAAATTGGCTTTGACCTGCTGATTTTATTGGGATGAAAAAGCCGGGCTCCCCCATCGGGGAAGCCCGGCAGTGCGTGTTGAAACCGTGAAGAGGTGTCCTTTCCAACGTATAGGAGACACCACCCCTAGCAATAACTAGCTATTGAGTTTGTTAATGTCGTCGTCGGTGATGGTGCCTTCCTGGCTGGACGATTTGTCCTCGGAGGATGCGGTCTCATTGTTGGAATCGGAGGACTCGCTGCCGGAGGACGTGGTCTCACTGGACTCAGAGTCGCCCGGCTGCACGTTAGCGCCCGAAACCGTCTTAGTGGTGAGGTCGTAGGGCATCGTGCCATACCAGACAGAGTGGACCGCCTCGAGCGTGCCGTCGGCCGTAATACCGTCGAGGGCATCGCTCACGGCACGGCACAGTTCGTCATTGGACGAGAGGCCCGCAACACCAAGCGTCGAGGGCGCCTCGAGCGCACCGGCATAGGAGACCTCGCTCATCAGGCGTGCAAGGTAGCCGCCGGCCGTGGAGTCGCAGATCACATAGTCGACCTCGCCGGACTCGAGCGCCTCAAAGCACTCGTTGATGTTGGAGTAGGTCTTTTGGTTGGCGGTGATGCTCTGCTTAGCAAGCGCCTCCTGCGAGGCCGAGGACGTCTGAACGCCCAGGGTGGACGTGTTAAGGGTATCGGTGGAAACGCTTAGCGACCCACCATCGCTAGTTTTACCGAACACGGAAGTGGCATCGTACAGGCAGGTGCCGAGCGAGCTAATGTCCCCGTCCGTGGAGTTAATCTCGCCGATAAAGATATCGGCCTTTTTGTCGCCGAGCGCGGAATCTGCCGAAGACGCATCGACAAAGGCGACCTTAAGGCCCATGCGGCTTGCGAGAGCGCGGGCGGCGTCAACCGCATACCCCGTGAGCTCGCCGTCGGCGCCCTGCATTGCCTGCGGCGCATCGGAAGTATCGAGGGCGACCGTCAGGGTTCCGGGAGTGACCAGGGCATCGTCCGACACCGCCGGCGTGACGGTCTCGTACTCGATCTGGTCGATCGTGGGAGTCGTGAACGTAGACAGCGGGTTGAACGCGCATCCGCTCAGGCCCAAAACGGCAATGACCGCTGCGGTCCCAGCACCTAACCGAGCCGCGTGCATCAAGCTGCCCCTCACCATGTCCACTACCCTGCCTTCTGTGTCGTATACGATCCGTGCGTTGCGCGGAATATCAGGTTGTTCCCACCAGCTGACCTGGTATTTGACCCCACACTTGCGCACCGGGGTGTTTGCTCGGGAGGCCGCAGCCACCTTCACGACTGACCCGCTCGCCCGCGAGGCGGTATTGCCCCAAAGAAAGTAGAACGGACGGTGCGGCTTACATCTAGGACGCGCCATGATCGCGCCGCGCGCACGCGGTCGCTTACGTGGATCCCTTTGACCGCGTCTGTCTTGGACTAGGACGGGCATTTCGTCCGTCCGCAACCACAGCCTGGTAGGAACGTAGCGCATTATAGCTAAGTTCAAGCTAAAGTTTAAGGTTAGGGACGTCATTCGCATCGTGAGCACAGATTTTGCAGGTCGGAGCGGACCATTCGTACCCCCATGAAGCCCGGAGCTCCCCTACGGGGAGCTCCGGGGCACCCGTCTCAGGGTGCCGCGGCCAAAAAATAGCAAATATGAGTACTGTTACCAATTTAGTAGCAGACAATTTTGGCCTCTCGGACAGATTTTGCGCTCAGTGTCGCCAACCTGATGCTTAGTTATTCTACATTTGTTTATTATCTTCTTACTTTACGACGCCTCCGAGTCCTAAATTCCTTGATTTTGCTGTTACTGATTTAGTGACAGTACTCATATTTGCCATATTTTGGCCAGGGCATATGATTAACCCCCTATTTTCGACGCGAATTAGACCGGCTTAAGCCCAAAACACGCCCGCAGCGTGTTAAGCAACGCCTCTTGCTTCTTTCTGCGGGCATCGACACGATTCCGGTACCGCTTTCGCATACGCTGGTGGATGCGCCATGCGAGCGCTTCCATCGCTTCCATGTCGCAGAGCATTTCGTTGTTGACCGTCGCGACCTCGATTCCCATAGTAATCAAGCCCGTGTTGCGTTTTTCATCATGGATACGTCCCCTCCGGGAGGAATGGCCCAGCTCACCGTTGTATTCCAGGTCAAACCGGGCTTCTTCCTGATACGCATCGCAAACTGCATGCGGCATCCCCGAGATTGCCTGCGCGCGGTCATCGAACTCGATCTTGTAGTCGGTCTTAAAGGGACCGCAGGCAAATCCGCCATAGGAAAACGGAAGCGAAAACAGAGCGAGCATGATGCACTCCATGGGTGAGCGCAGGTTTTCTGACAGGTAGGGACACAGGCGTAGCAGTTGTTTGGCCGCACTCCCCTTACATGCCGCGAGGTAATCTGCCAGGCGATCGGGCGTCAGCACCGGCTCGACTTCAAAGTAACCCACGTCTGCCGGTTGGTCCTTGTCCTTTGCAAGTCTATTCGCAACAGGCGAGGTGTAGGGAGGCAGATACTTCCCGCGATCGCTCAGTGAAATCTTGGAACACAGTTCCTGGGCCAGGGCAAACGCCTGGATACAGCCGACCTCGCGGGCGACGGCAACACAAAGGGCCTCGGGAGATAGGCTGTACACCCCCGGTTCCACCTCTAGAATCGAGCCGACAGGCAACCCGGAACACACGGACCAGCCCACGCCAGGCATGCGTCGGCGCTGCGCCGCAGATCCCACCAGCAAGCACAGATCTTCTTGCACCTCGCCGCTTTTGGCTCCAATTCGCACCAGGTCGGGAAGATAGATATCCTCGGTCGAAGGCGATGACGTACACAGCACGCGGCGCTCCTCCTCGGGCTCAAGGTCCTTCCAGCCGATGTAGCCCATCTGCCGGCGCTCGGCGCGCATCATGCGTAGCGCCGAGGCGCCTGTTAGGATTATGGAAGCCGCTAGCTGTTCGCCTGTCGGCTCGTTGCACCGCTCAATCTTTACCGCCACACGAATCACCCCTACCAAACGCGTGCGATAGCGAGGCCATCAACGGCCGCGGCGCCGGCGCGCTTGAGTTCCGCCGAAGCCGCTGCCATCGTCGCACCCGTGGTGATAACGTCGTCGATAAGCAGCAGGCGGCGGCCCCGCACGTCCTCAACGGTCTCGTACATGCCTCGGGCGCGTTCACGGCGTTCTTCACGACCGAGTTCACGCTGGTCGCCATGCCCGTACTTAACGAGGGCGTCGAGCAGCGGAACACCCGACAGCTCGCAAAATGGGCGCGCGATGGCTTCCATATGATCGAAGCCGCGTCGCCGAAACGCCGCCGCCGTCGCGGGCACAAACACCACTGCATCGGCGCCGGACAACACACCGCCATAGCGATCGGGCGCCGCGACCTGGGCATGTAAGGCGGTGTCGTATAGCAGCTCTGCCAGATACGGCGCCAGGCGTCGCTCGCCCGCGTCTTTGTACGCTTTAATGATCCGCGGCAGCGGGTGCGTGTAAACGGCACATGCCAGGCACCGGTCGAGTGCTTCGGCCATCGCCGAGGACGTACCCTCGACCGAGCACTCGGTGCACAGCAAGTCTCCAAACGGGGCGCCGCATCGAGTGCAGCTATGCCGCGGGTCGATGAGCGCAAGCGCCGCCAAGCAGTCTTGGCAAATAAGCGCGCCGGAGCGCTCGCAGCCGGCGCATCGCGTGGGCGACAACGCCTCAAGCGCCTCGTGCGCCGCCCGCTCGGCAAACGGTAGCAATTCATCCGCAAACGGTAGGATGTCGGCACCTTGCAGGCATCCCAACACGTTCAAATGTCTCTTCACGACACAACCCTCCCTACGCTCGGTCGCAGGGAGGGTCGTTGATTCAGCGCTATGGTACCCCGGCGCGTTTGGGGCCAGGCGGGTTAAATCCGTTTGCGGGCGCTATTCGCCGGTGGGCGGTTGCGGTGCGGACGAGTTTTGGGTCGAACCCTCGCCACCATCTTGACGCGGCTTGCGGGAACGACGACGGCGACGGCGCTTCTGGCCCTGGTCGGCCGAACCCTCGCCACCACGATCTTCGCGCAACTCGTGTTCGTCGCGAGCAGTGCCGCGCGCGGCCTTGGCGGCCGCCCCTCCGCCATCTCCGGGGCGACGGCGCGTGACCTTAACCTCGCCATCCGAGACCTGATCGGCCACGGAGGGCACCGAGGGCTTTTGCTGCGTGCCCGAGGAATGGCGACGACGCGGACGCGGGGCGCGCTCGTCATCGTTGCGCTGCTTGCCACCCTTGTCGGCAGGCGCGTCGGAGGCCGAAGCGCCCTTGGGAGCGGCACCGGCCTCGCGAGCGGCTGCGGTGCGGAAGGCGTCCTCGCGCTCCTCGCTCGACAAATGGCGGCGGCGACGGCGCGTGGGATTCATGCCACCGCCGCGGTTTTGCTGCTGAGGCTGCTGAGCCTCGCGCTCGCGGGAGGAATTCTTGCCTGCGGGAACGGCCTCGCCGGCATCGCCCGAACCCGAGCGCTTGCGGCGGCGACGTCCACTGGCAGCCTCCTCAGCCTCGGGTGCCTCGGCCTTGCCGCGACCCTTACCGCGGCCGCGACCCTCGCCCTGGCTCTGACCGGCACGGGTATCGGCGTCCGCATCGCGACGGCGGCGCTTGGGCATCGTCGTCCCCGCCAGACGGTCGGCGCTCGACAGGCCATCGCCCACGTCGACGCCGTTCTCGCGGTCGAGCTCCATAAGCGCCAGGCGCATCTCGGGCGACTCGATACGCTCGAGCACATCGCGCGTCACGCAGTCGGGGCGGCAGTTGCAACCCTGCTCGGCTGCCTTCTTTTTGCAGCCCTCCGAGCAGGTCATATCGGCCAGGTTGACCTTAAAGACCTTGCCGTTCTCCAGGCGCAGCACCAGCTGCTCGCGCGGCGTGTCATATTCTTGGATACGCGCCTTGCCAAGCGGCGTATCGATAAGCGTCTTCTTTTTGGGCGCGCGGCTCTTAAAGTCCTTATACGCCTCGAACTCGTAGCGCAGGCAGCACATTAGACGGCCGCATACACCGCTGATCTTGGACGAGTTAAGCGGTAGATCCTGCTCTTTTGCCATGCGAATCGAGACAGGCTCAAACTGTCCGCCAAAGCGCGTGCAGCAGAGCTCCTGGCCGCACTGGGCATAGCCGCCCACCAAACGGGTCTCGTCGCGCACGCCGATCTGGCGCATGTCGACGCGAATGTGCAGCGCCGAGGAAAGGTCCTTGACGAGCTGACGAAAATCGACGCGCTCCTCGGCCGCAAAATAGAACACGGCCTTCTCGCCGCCAAACAGGTACTCGACGCCGACCGGCTTCATCTCGAGGTCGAGCTCCTTGACCAGGCGACGGAAATCGACCATGGCCTCGTCACCCTGGATGGCCAGATCATCGGCAAGCTGCAGGTCGATGTCGCTCGCCACGCGCAGCACGGGCTTGAGCGGCTGGCCGATCTCGTCCTGCGGCACCTCGAAGGGGTCTGCCGTGACCAGGCCAATCTCGGTTCCGCGCTCGGTGGAGCAGATAGCATAATCGGCCTCGAGGATATCCAGATCCTGCGGGTCGAACCACAGGTCGCGCGAGGCGTAGGTAAACTTAACGGGTACGACTAACGGCATTTCAGTGCCTTCCTGATATCGAACAGCATGACCTCGATGGCCAGCTGGGGAGTAACGTTTCTGGCGATGTTGCGCTCGGCGGTTGCGACCGCTTCGAGCGCCTGGGTGGCACCCGCAACATTGGTCGCAGCGGCAAGCCGACCGATTGTGTCGCGCACATCCTCGTTCACGACGTCGGCCGCCTCATCCTGAAGCGTCAGCAGCACGTCGCGCATGAGCGTCCGCGCGCTCGCCAGCGCTTCCATGATACCCGAACGCTCGCGCGCGTTGAGTTCGCGCTTATTGCGGTCCTCAAGCTGCTTCAATGCTCCACGCGACAGGTAGTCGGCATTTTGCTCGAGCACCTTTTCCTGCGTGGACTTGACCTCGGCCAACGGCGCCTTGACGGCGACGATGAGCGACTTGGCGCGACTGAGCACGTCGGCCTCGTCGGCGGCAATGAGTGAGTCGATGGCACGAACCATCTGACGGCGGGCGTCCTGGCGCTCGGCACTCTTAAGGAACTCGATACCGCGTGTGGGGCTGCCCGCCACGGCGACGGCCATGCGACAACGCGCGATGTCCTGACCGGTGGCGCGGCTCACGGCCTGCGCGGCCGCGGTGGGCGACACCAGCCGAAACGGCACAAACTGGCAGCGGCTCACGATGGTGGGCAGCATCACGTCTGCCGAGGTGCCCAGCAGGATGAACATGACGCCCTCGGGCGGCTCCTCGAGCGTTTTGAGCAGCGCGTTGGCGGTGTTGGCGCGCAGCTGCTCGGCACGGTCGATGATGTAGACCTTGGCCTTGGCACGGATGGGCGCCAGGGGCACGTCGTCGAGTAGCTCGCGCGTCTGGGCGATGAGGTAACCCGTGGCGCTCTCGGGCGTGTAATAGTGCACGTCGGGGTGCGTGTGCCGCGCAACGCGCACGCAGCTGTCGCATGCGCCGCAGCCGTCCTGCTCGCACAGGAAGGCCTGGGCGAGCGCCCACGCGGCGTCGAGCTTGCCCGCGCCGGGCGCGCCCAAAAACAGGTAGGCGTGCGATGCGCGACCGCTGGCGACGGCATTGGTCAAAAAGTCGCGCACGCGCTCTTGGGTGTCGAGCTTGGCCAGCAGACTTGCCTGAGCGGGGGCCATGCTACTCGGCCTCCTGGGCAAGCGCAGCGGTGACGGCGTCCTGGGAAATGTCGAGGCCGTAGGCGCGAACCCGCTCGACCGTCTGCGCGAAGACTTCCTCGATGGACGCGGTCGCGTCGATGAGCTTTACGCGGTTTGGTTCCTCGGCGGCAATGGCGCAAAATCCCTGGTAGACGCGCTCTTGGAAGGCCATGCCCTTAGCCTCCATGCGATCTGCCGCACCACGGGCTGCCATGCGCAGCGCCGCCTGCTCGGGCGTGATGTGGTAGACGAGTGTGAGCGCCGGGTGCGTACCCGCGACGGCCAGGTTGTTGGCATCGCGCACCATCTGACGATCGAGGCCGTCGGCAAACGCCTGATAGCAGGTCGTGGAATCGTAGAAGCGGTCGCACAGGACCACCTTGCCGGCCGCGAGGGCGGGCGCGATAACCTCATGCACTAGCTGGGCACGGGCGGCCTCATACAGCAGCAGCTCGCAAGTGTCGCCCATCGCCGTATTGGCGGGGTCGAGCAGCAGAGCACGGATCTTTTCGCTAATGGCGGTACCGCCCGGCTCGCGCAGGCTCACGACCTGGTAGCCGGCGAGTTCGAGCGCGCGGGCAAGCAGGCGCGCCTGCGTAGATTTACCGGCGCCATCGACACCCTCGAGCGTAATGAAGCTATGTTGAGCGGGCTCAAAAGCCATGGGCGCAGCCCCTTCCTACAAGGCGCGTAAATGCGAGTTATAGCAACCAAGCCATGATACCCCAGTGCTCGGTGCGTCCCCAATGGCTAAAGGTGCCTTTCCAAAGTTGCGGTGAAATAGGGACTGATTGAAGCTCTGAGACCGCCAAACAGTCCCTATTTCACCGCAACTTATGAAGGGGAATTTGGGGTGCTGGGTATAATCGTCGTATTGCATTGAAATGTGGCGAAAGGAGTGGCAATGTCTCGGTATTGCGCCTCGTGCGGCAAGCTTCTTGCAGATAATGCCAAGTTCTGCACCTCGTGCGGTGCACCCGTTGAGCAAACAACCGCGAGCGATAGCCAGCCCGCTTTCGAGCAGACCGGTTCCCTCGATACGCCGCAAGCCAAGGCGGACGACCCCCTCGCCTATCGCCCCGACCCCGCCGCAGGCCCCGCGGCCGTCGAGACCACGCAGCGCATACCCGTCGCGAGCGGCTCGTCCCAACAGGAGCCGGCTCCCGCATACGCGCCCGCTTCGCCACAGACCCCCGCCCCCAAAAAGAGCGGCACCGGGCCGCTTATCGCCGTTATCGTTGTGCTGGTGGCAATCATCATCGCCCTGGTCGTTTTCTTTGTGATCAAGCCTTTCGACAACGCCGCCACGCAGACGACTGCCGAGGTAGCTAAGCTGCACCATGACGTCGACGACGATGACCTAAAGCCTCTCGGCGATCCCAACAGCCTGTACGACGATGATGACGATGACGACGAGGATGGCGGCGAAGCAACGCTCTCCGAGCAGAACCTCTACCGCCGACTGAGCGAATACTACGACTTGCTCGAAGACCTCGACAACTACGTCCGTGGCTGCGCGCAGAACTTCAACGGCAGCTATCTGGGAGAAGATCGCACCACCCGTCAAAATCTCGCCGACGTCGCCGAGCGCACAGAGGACACCATCGAGCAGTATTACGACATCGTCGAGGACCTGGACGTCCCGACGAGCTCTAAGAACTACAGTTCCTGGAAAGACATCGTTGCCCTGTATGACGACCTGGATCACCGCATTGACGCAATCTGTGATGCCTGGGAGATCAGCCTGAAATACACCAAGCCTGCGGATCACAAGAATGAGATCGTGGCGCCGCTGTCGCGCGACAACGTGGCGGGCACCAATGACAATAAGTACCGCCTAGACTTTGAGGAGCGCTACCCCGGCGCCAAACCCGTCGAAGTGAACTAGCGCTTTGTCGTTCCCGAGCCGGCAGTTAGGGACGTTCCTAAACTGCCGGTCAAAAAAAACGAGCGAGGATCGTGGGGTCCTCGCTCGTTTTTTTGGGCAATGTTTCGACTGCGCCGTTACTTGTCGGCGGCTGCTTTCTTGGCAGTCGACTTCTTCGCGGTCGTCTTCTTGGCGGCAGTGGCTTTCTTAGCCGCCGTCTTCTTCGCCGTGCTCGCCTTGGTCGTGGTCTTGCGGCCGCGGGCGGGCTTCTTCTCCTTGGTCGGGCAGTCCATGTTCACGCAGATGCGCCACGGACCGCGCGCCGTGTTGACCACCACGATGGGGGCGCCGCACTCGGGGCAGGTCTCACCCGTCGCCTCGAGCTTACCGCGCGCCGGCAGAGGATAGCTCACGCCGCAGTCATCGTAGTTGGTGCAGCGGATAAAGCGCTTGCCGCTCTTCTCGCTCTTGTGCGCGATCAGGTCGCCATGGCGTCCGGCCTCGGCGCACACCTTGCACTCGCCCACCTTAAGGTCAGGCTCGTAGTTGGTGGGGCACGTGGGGTTCACGCAAATCTCAAAGGCCTTCTGGCGGAACGGCTGGCACTTAATGCGCGGCGCGCCGCACTCGGGGCACACGGCTGCCTCGCCCTCGAGCGGGCTCACCTTGACGCCGCTCGGCACCGGATAGGTCACGTCGCAGTCGGGCCAGCCCATGCAGCCAATGAAGCTGCCACGGGTCTTGGCGCTCGTCTTCATAACCAGGTCCTTGCCGCACTTGGGGCAGGCGCCCACGCGCGCATCGGCCGTGACGGCGTCGCTGATGGCGTCGCCCAGCTCCTGCGTGTGCTTGAGCAGCTCATCGAGCACGCCAGCCAGCAGCGCGCGCGAGTGCGTCACGACATGCTCTTCGGTATCCTCGCCGCGCTCCACACGGGTCATATCGCCATCGAGCTCGCTGGTCATATCGGGGCTCGTGATGCGCGGGGCAAACTGCGTCAGCGCGTCGATGATGGCAATGCCCAGCTGGCTCGGCTCCACGGGATCGTTTTTGAGATAGCGCACGGCATATAGGCGCTCGATGATGCTCGCGCGCGTGGACTTGGTGCCCAGGCCGCGCTTTTCCATCTCCTGCACAAGCTTGCCCTGGCTGTAGCGCGCGGGCGGCTCGGTCTGCTTGGCCTCGAGTTTAATGTCGAACACGTCGACCGTATCGCCCTGCTCCAGCGGCGGCATCTGCTCGTCGCGCTTAAGTCCATACGGATACGCCTCGCGGAAGCCCGGAGTCACGAGCACATCGCCCGAAGCCACGAACGGCTCACCGTTCACGTCGAGCTCGAGCTTGGTGTTCTCGATGGTCGCGGGACCCATAAGCGTCGCCAGGAAGCGACGGGCGATGAGGTCGTAGAGCTTGCGCTGGCCGCCGTCGAGCGTGGACGGATCGCCCTCGCCCGTGGGGTAGATAGGCGGGTGGTCGGTGGTCTCGACTTTACCGCGCGTGGGCTTCATGGGACCAGCGAGTACCTTTTTGCACACGGGCGCCAGCGCCGGGTTGATCTTTGCCAGGTCACTCACCACGGCGCCCAAATCGAGCGTCGCGGGATACACGGTGTTGTCGACACGCGGGTAGCTGATGAGGCCCGCCATGTAGAGGGACTCGGCGATACGCATGGTACGCGCAGGCGAGATGCCCTCGGCTGCGGCGGCAGCCTGCAGCGAGGTGGTCGCAAACGGCGTGGGCGGCTGCTGCTTGCGCGAGCGCTTGGTCACCGCGGCGACGGTTGCCGTCGCGACGCCGTCAACATGGCCGTACGCCGTCTCAGCAGCATCCTTGTCGGTAAAGCGTGCCGTCTTGTGCGCAATCTTAAATCGGTCGTCCTCGGCAGTACCCTGTGCGGCGCCCATGCCGCGGATCTGCCAATAGTCCTCGGGCACAAACGCCATGCGCTCGCGCTCGCGCTCGACCACCAGGGCAAGCGTCGGCGTCTGCACGCGGCCGGCGGAACGCACGTTGCCAAAGCCGCCAAACTTGGCGAGCGTCAGGTAGCGCGTGAGCACCGCACCCCAAATGAGGTCGATGTGCTGACGGCTCTCGCCGGCGTCGGCCAGGTTCTGGTCGAGCGAGACAAGGTTATCGAAGGCCTGCGTGATCTCGGCCTTGGTAAACGAAGAATACTGGGCGCGGGCGACCGGCAAGTCGGGCGCCACCTCGCGCACCTTGTTGAGGGCGTCCGAACCGATCAGCTCGCCCTCGCGATCGAAGTCCGTGGCAATGATGACGCTGTCGGACTTTTTGGCGAGGTTCTTAAGCGAGCGAATGAGCTCTTTCTCAGCCGGCAACTTAATGACGGGCGCCCAGGTGAGGTAAGGCAGACTCTCGAGCTTCCAGCCCTTAATGGAGATGCCATCGGCAAGGAACGGCTTACGCTTGGTGTCATAGGGCGGACGCGCCAGGCCATCGGGCATGTCGGCCGGCAGTATCTCGCCGTCCTCGGTGACCGAATACCAGCCCAGCTTTTTATCGAACAGCACGCTGTCGCAAAAATCAGGCGCAAGGATGTGACCGGCAAGGCCGATCGTCACGCACTCCTCGCCCTTCCACTCAAAACGGTAGATTGCGGTGTTGTACACCTTGTCCTTTTTGGGTTTGCCCGTGGACAGACGCTCGGCAATCTGACGCGCGGCGTCGTTTTTCTCTGCGATGATGAGCTTCAAAAGAGGCTCCTATCTCGTGTCTCTGCGGCTACGCCCGCCCGTATGGCGGCCGATTTACGCCCTTGCTTGCTCGATCTGCCCGATGAGCCAATCGCACCAGGCATCCATGCCCTCGCCCTTGCGCGCGCTCACGGCAAACCGCGGCGCCTGCGGATTGAGGTCATCGAGTGTCCTAGTATACCTATCCATGTCAAAATCGAAAGCCGGGGCCACGTCGACCTTATTGAGCAGCTGCGCGCCGGCGTGTTGGAAGATGCCCGGGTACTTGATGGGCTTGTCATCGCCCTCGGGCACCGAGAGAATCATGATGGACAGGTTCTCGCCCAAGTCAAAGTCGACCGGGCAGACCAGGTTGCCCACGTTTTCGATAAAGATGACGTCGATGTTCTCCAGACCGACGGCCTGGTCGAACGCGTCAACGGCCTCCATGATCATGTTGCCCTCGAGGTGGCACAGGCCACCCGTGTTGATCTGGATGGCGGGCATGCCGGCTTCCTTCATGGTGATGGCGTCGACATCCGAGGCAATATCGCCCTCGATGACGGCACAGCGCAGGCCAGCCTTGTCGCGCAGGCGCTCGTTGGTGCCCAGGATCGTGGTGGTCTTGCCCGAACCGGGGCTCGACAGCACATTGATCACATAGGTGTTTGTCTCTTTAAATCGCTGTCGCAGCTGATCTGCCAGGCGATCGTTGCGCGACAGAATCGGCGACGCGATATCAATCGTTTTCTCAGCCATACTCGGCACTCCTTACTTTGGCCCCTTTATACCCCATCACCAGATGGCTAGCGGGCTAATCGTCGGGGGTTTCGATTTCGATACTTGCGATGTCGAGCTCGCGGCCGTGCAGCAGACGCACGTTGGCGCCGCCACATTGGGGACAGCGGCAATGGAAGCGATCGTGCTCAAAGACCTCCCCGCAGTCCAGACACTCGCTTTGTGGATGGACTTCCTCCACGGCAAGCTCGCAGCCTCGCGTGAGCGGATCCTCATCGCGAAATGTCTCCCACGCAAAGTCGAGCGCCTCGCGCACAACTTCGGTCATATCCCCGATACGCAGCGTTACCAAAACGGCGCGCGAGGCCCCCGCCCCACGCGCCGCGCGAATCACTGTATCGAGTATGCCGTTGACAATGCCAACCTCGTGCATACCGATTTACTCCTCGTCGTCCTCATCGTCCGAGAACAGGTCCAGACGGCTCACAAACAAGCCCTCCTTGCCCTCGCGCGCGGTAATAACCACGCGGGCAATGGCGAGCGAAATCTCGTAGAGCGAGAGCAGGGCACCATACATGAGGCCCAGCGTAACGGGCGAGCCGTCGGGCGTAATCACAGCCGAGCCCACAAGCAGGCCCACGTACACGTAGCGCCAGGCGCCGCGGAAGGCCGCGTAGGACACGATGTGGAAGACGGACAGGTAGAAGATGATGAGCGGCAGCTCAAACGCCACGCCAAAGCCGATCATAAAGAGCAGCTCCATGTTGACGTAGTTCTCCAGGTCGGGCAGCGCCGTGGCGACGGCCGAGGTCTCGCCGATAAGCCACTCAAAGCCCGCCGGGATGATGATGAAGTAGCAAAAGATTGCGCCCAGGAAGAACAGCAC
The DNA here is from genome assembly GCA_902478965.1 of uncultured Collinsella sp. GTDB lineage: Bacteria > Actinomycetota > Coriobacteriia > Coriobacteriales > Coriobacteriaceae > Collinsella. Next base: position 21,057 of record CABSMQ010000018.1, read on the forward strand.
CGTCGAGGCGAGCACCGTGGGCACGACCCACTTGCGCTCGTTGGGACGCAGTGCCGGCAGGAAAAATGCCAGAATCTGCCAGATGATCATGGGCGTGCACATGACCACGGCCATCTTGATGGCCAGCGAGAAGCGCAGGCCAAAGCCGCCGAGCGTAGTAGTGATGTAGAACTTACCGTCCGGCACAAAAGAGCGGATGGGGTCTTCCAAGATGTCGAGCACCACAGGCGTGGCGAAATACAGCACGATAGCGGCGGCAAACACCGACACGACCACGATGGTCAGGCGGCGACGAAGCTCTCCCAGGTGATCGAAGAGCGGCATTCGCGCAGGTCCGATAGGCATTACTCATCGCCTCCCTTAGGGGCATCGGCGGCAGCGGCGTCGTCCTCGGCCTCGAGCTCGCGAGCGAGCTGGTCGACGACGGCCTTGCGCTTGCGGGGACGACGGGCGTAGAGGTCAGCCGTCGTGGGCTCTGCCGGCTCGGGCTCGGGCTCCGGCTCTGCAGCAGGCTCGGGCTCGACGACAGGCTCGACGGCAGCGGCAGGCTCGGCACCCTCGGCCTCGGACTCCTCAGCAGCACCCTCGCCCTCGGCGGCAGCCTCGCTCGCGGCTTTCTCGGCAGCAAGACGAGCGCGACGCTCGGCAAAGGTCTCCTTCTTTGCGGGCGCTGCCGTCTCGGCGGCATCCTCGTCCGCATCGGAATCGTCATCGACGGCAGTCTTCTTGGGCTTGACCGGTGCCGAAGCGGCCTCGCTCACCGGATCGATAATCTCGGACTGAACAACGGCCGTCATCTTTTCCTGCGTCTCGCGGAACTGACGGATGGCACGGCCGATTGTGCGGCCCATCTGCGGGAGCTTATCCGGGCCAAACAGCAAAAAGCCGAAGACCACGATGATCGCGAGCTCACCCTCTCCAATACCAAACACACATACCTCCAAGGCTCGATGTGAGTCGAGCCCGCACCGCGCCATTCGGCCGGAACTCGTCTATTCATTCGGTCAAGTATAGCGCCCGGACGCCAAAACGTCCGAGCGCATCACAAACATATGCCAAACGGCACGCCCTTTTGGGGGCAAAGATTATGCAGCGGTGATCGAAATCTCCTGGTCGACACCCAACAGCTGGACCACGCGCATCACCGGGGGCTGCACATTGGTGCAGCTAAAGCGCTTGCCGTGGTCGACCGCGTGGTGCGCGACGCCCACGAGCACGCCAATGCCCGTCGAATCGATGTAGCTCACCTGGGCAAAATCGAGCTCAACGGCCTCAGTGGGCTGCTCGAGCGCCAGGTCGATGGCATTGCGCAGGCTATCGGCGTTAGAGATATCGATCTCGCCGGCCACCTTAATGGTGTAGAGCTCTGGCGTGGGGTTGGTGGAAATACCCAAATCCATGTATACGCTCCTTTACGTATCGAAAGTGCGGATAGTACTGGGCGCGGACTTGCGGGGCCCTACGCGTTAGGCGCGCTCGGCACGCGCAAGCTCGGCAGCGACAAGCTTAACGGCCAGCACCAGCACATCGAGCGCGGCCTCCAGGTCCTCGACCGTGGGATAGCTCGGCGCGATGCGGATGTTGGTGTCGCGCGGGTCCTTGCCATAGGGCCAGGTGGCACCGGCCGGCGTGAGCTTGACGCCCAGGTCGGCACAAAGCGCGGCGACCTTCTGGGCCGAGCCCTCGGGACCATCGAAGCTTACAAAGTAGCCGCCGCGAGGATGCGTCCAGGTGGCGCAGCCCGTGTCGCCCAAGCCCTCGGTGAGCTTGCGCTCAACGGCCTCAAAGCGCGGACGCAGGAACTCGGCGTGCTTTTTCATGTGCTCCCTGACCGCCTCGATGGTGGGAAGGAAACGCACGTGGCGCAGTTGGTTGAGCTTATCGGCGCTGATGAGGCCGGCCTTCAGGCGCTTGGAGAACTCCGCGATAACCGCGGGGCTCGCACCGATAAAGCCGATACCGGCGCCCGGAAAGGTGATCTTGGACGTCGATGCAAAGGCCACCACGCGATCCTCGGTGCCCGCCGCGCGAGCGAGGTCAAAGATGTTGGCGAGCTCATCGGTCTCGTCGTACAGGTCATGCACGCAGTAGGCGTTGTCCCAGAAGATGCGGAAATCGGGCGCGGCCGTGGGCATCTCAACCAGGCGGCGCACAGTGTCCTCGCTAAAGGTGATGCCCGTGGGGTTGGAATACTTGGGCACGCACCAGATGCCCTTGATGGAATCGTCGGCGGCAACGAGGCGCTCGACCTCGTCCATGTCGGGGCCGTTGTCAGTCATCGCGACGGGGACGTTCTCGATACCCAGATCGGCGGTGATGCCAAAGTGGCGGTCGTAGCCGGGAACCGGGCACAGGAACTTGACCTTCTTGCCGTCGTGCGCTGCCTCGTAAGCCTCCCAAGGATCGCTACCACACGAGCCGCAACGCCAGAACATACCGGCGATATCGTGCTCGATCAGCAAACTCGACGAACCCAGCACGAGCGTCTGCTCAGCGGGGCAACCCAGGAACTCCCCCGCTAGCTTGCGTGCCGAGGGAATGCCCTCAAAGCAGCCGTAGTTGGAACAGTCGACATTGCCGTCGTGCAGATCGGCATCGGCATTGAGGATATCGAGCATGGGTCGAGAGATGTCCACCTGGGAGGGCGACGGCTTGCCGCGGGCCATGTCGAGCGCCAGGCCCTTGGCCTTGACCTCGGCGACCTCGGCTTTGAGCGCCTCGATGGCGGCATCGAGTTCGGTGGTTTCCATCTTCTGGTAGATCGTCTGCATGGGTGCGACCTTTCACGAAGCGGTACGTTGCAGTTCGTCTAAGTATAGACCGCCACCGCCGCAAGGGTATGAAGCCGTGATAGATTAAGTCCATCGCAATGAATTACGAATCGCCGCGCATGCCGGCGTGGGGCGCCCAAGGAGGCACTATGGAGTACGGATCGTTCCAGGCCGAGGAATTCAGCGACCTGCAGCGCCTGGTCGACGGGCTGTTTTACGACCGCCACGCCATCGACCGCCTGGATCTGATCGTACAGGCCGAAATCTTGGACCTGGCGCCCGATCTCATGGAAATCGTGAACCTGCTACCGCCCGGCTATTACGACCGCCAGTCACTTTGCGACCAGCTCAACTCCGCCTTGGCCGCCCACGGCTGGGGCGCCATCTACGGCACCGTGGAATAAACCTAGTCATTGGGGCCTGTGGTCAAAAAATAGCAAATATGAGTACTGTTACTTTTTTAGTAACAGCGATTTTGAATTAAAAAGGCCAGTCTTGGCCTTTTGTGTCCGGTTTTGGAAGGATGCATCCGCATTTTTCGTCCAGCCACGCAATCGTTAATGCACAGACAGAATAGATTTGTACATTATTTTTCGCGCCTAAAATGAAACGCCGTTTGTGACAGTACTCACAAACGGCGTTTTTTGGCCACTGGGGTGTCCGGCAGGTGGCAAGTACCACTCAAAACCGCGTTTTACACGCGCTCGAGCAGGCTCTGGCGTCTGTTTCTACGCGCCTACTCGTCCTTGGGCGCCGGGTGCTTGCAGATCACACTCATGTAGATCATGCCAAGTACGGCCGCGGTGACAGAGCCGGCGAGAATGGCGGCCTTGGCAGCCAGAACCTCAAACTGGGCCGTCGGGAAGGCGAGGCCGCTGATGAGAATCGACATGGTAAAGCCGATACCGCCCAGAATGCCCACGCCGGCAATCATATGCCAGTTGACATTGTGCGGCAGCTCGCAGGCCTTGAGCTTGACCAGGGCGAACGTCATGCCAAAGATGCCGATCGGCTTGCCCAGTAGCATGCCAAAGTACACGCCGAGCGTCACCGGGTCGGTGAGTAGCGTGCTCATGTCCACGCCCACCAGGCGAACCTGTGCGTTCACGAACGCAAAGATCGGCAGGATCACAAAGTTGACCGGCGTGGAGATCAGGCGCTCCATGCGGATGAGCGGCGGGGTCACGCGGTGCATGACGCGCTCGACTTTGGTGGTCGAGACGGTAAAGTCATGCTGGCCCAGGATGTGCGCCTCGTCGTCGTAGCGGTCATCGAGCAGCGGCAAGCACTCGCCCAGCCAATCGGTGAGGCTATCAAGCTTAACACCGCACTTGGCCGGAATGGTGAAGGCCAGGATGACGCCAGCAAGCGTAGCGTGCACGCCGCTCTTGAACATGCAGAACCACAACAGCAGGCCCAGTACCGAATACGGGGCAAGGCGGTAATGCTGCGTCTTGTTGAGCCACACGAGCGCACAGGTCACAAGCGCGGCGGCGCCCAACCAAAACGGGTTGGGGCTCTGACCGTAGAAGATGGCGATGGCGGCGATGGAGATGAGGTCGTCGGCGATGGCGAGCGTCGAGAAGAACACGCGCACGCCGTTGGGCACGCGGTTGCCCAAAAGCGACAGCACGCCCAGCGCAAAGGCAATATCGGTTGCCATGGGAATGGCCCAGCCGTTGTGCGCGCCGGCATGGTTAAAGATCAGATAGATGCAGGCGGGAACGACGACGCCGCCCACGGCCGCCAGCATGGGAAGCATAGCCTGGCGCGGGTTCTTGAGCTCGCCGACCGTCATCTCGTACTTAAGCTCAATGCCCACCAACAAAAAGAAGATCGCCATGAGGAAGTCGTTGACGAAAAGCTCAACGGTGAGACCGGCCGTAAGGTTGCCCAGACCCACATACAGCGGGGTCTCCAAAAAGTGATGGATGGCCTCGTAGGCATCGGTGTTGGCGCAAATGACGGCGGCGATGGCGGCGAAGACCATGACGGCGGCGGAAATCGTGCCGTTCTCGGTGATGCGCTCCCAAATGTCGTGGCGCTCAAAACGCTTGCGCTCACGAACGTTAAACAGCTGCTCGGGTGCTGCCATGGGCGGCTCCTTTCACGGGAAAGCTCCCGTCTTAAAAAAGCACGGCCCGCCCAAGTGGCGGTGCCGCGCTCTAACGTATTACGCTTGCATCTAGCCTACCCTGCACGACAAGCACGCAGGCGTGGCCGAAAAGCGGAACCACAGGTTGAACATTATTTGCTCAACGGCACGGGCGCGCCTATCCAAGAGACGACGCGGCGCCGTGCACAAAAAACGACCGGAGCGCGGGGCTTCCGCGATCCGGTCGTGGCGTTTGGTCAACTAAACCTAGCAGGCGGCCATGATGGGGGCAGCGACCTGCTTCTTACGGGAGAGGACGCCCGGCATCCAGACGCCGTCGTGCTCGTCGGCAATGTCCAGGCCCTTCTGAGCAGCCTCGGTCTCGCCCTCGAGCAGGACCTGCGAGCCCTCCTCCATGATGTCAGTGATGCACAGGACGATGCCGTCGGCACCCTTCTCGGCGGCGTAGGCGCGCATGGCCTCGCGAATCTCGTCGATCATGCCGAGTGCGCGAGTCTTGTCGACAGTCTCGTACTGACCGATGAGCAGCTTCTTGCCGGCAGGCTCGAACATCTTGATGTCGTTGCCGACCATCTCGGCTGCGGTGAAGGAGCCAGACGGACGGGTGAGGAAGACCTCCATGCCAAACTTGACCGGGTCGACGCCCACCTGCTCGCCGAGCTTGGCGGCGACGGCGCGGTCGACATCGGTGGTGGTGGGGCTCTTGAGCATGAGCGTGTCGGTCATCATGGCCGAGAGCAGCAGCTTGGCCTGGACGTCGGAAAGCTCAACGCCGAGCACGCCGGCGAGCTTGGTGACGATGGTGCAGCTGGAGCCCCAGGGCAGGCAGATGTAGTGCAGCGGGCCGGCGGTCTCGAAGTCGCCGATGCGGTGATGATCGACAACGCCAAAGACCGTGGCGTCCTTAAGGCCGGCGACGGACTGGGCAGACTCGTTGTGGTCGGTGAGGACAACGAGCTGACCAGCCTCGACGGACTCGATCACGCGGGGCTCGGCGATGCCGGCGTCGGCGAGCAGCTTGGCGGACTCGGCCGGAAGCTGACCAAGGGCGCAGGCCTCGTAGGTGTTGCCGGCATACTCAACCTGGTTGAGCAGCTGGGACAGGACGACGGCGCTCATGATGGCGTCGTTATCGGGGTTCTGGTGACCAAAGACAAGAACGTTTGCCATGGATATCCTCCACTTGATATGTGTACTTGGACGTAGCTATGGTAGCACGCCGATGCCGAGCCTTCGCAGACGGAAGGGCCACGGCATATTTTGGGGCGCAGGCACGGGGGCCAAGGCTGTCCCTTTTGCACCATGTTGGTGCAATGTAACCTGTCCCCCTTGCACCAGCTATTTACCGGCAGCGCGCAGGGCTACGTAGGCGGCACCGATGATACCGGCGTCGTTTCCGAGCGAAGCGACCTTAATGGGCGTCTCGCGCGAGGCGGAAAGCGCGTACTGCTTAAAGTGCTCGCGAACCTTGTCGAGGTAGACATCGGCCGAGGCGGAGGCGCCGCCGCCGATGAGGAACATCTCGGGATCAACCACGTTGGCAATAAGCGCCAGTGCGCGGCCGAGATAGTCGGCCATGGTATCGGCCGCGGCCAGCGCGAGCTTGTCGCCCTCGCGGCAGGCCTGGAACACGTCCTTGGAATCGGAGGGGCCGGTCAGCTCGATGGGCTCGACGCCCGCCTTCTTGCACTCGGCAAGGTAGTTGCTCACCACGCCGGTGGCGCTGGAATACTGCTCCAGGTGGCCATGGCCGCCGCAGCCGCAGGTGCGCTCCTCGGCCGGGTTCAGGCACATGTGGCCAATCTCGCCGCCAGCACCCACAACGCCCGATACCACGTCGCCGTTAACGATAACGCCGCCGCCCACGCCGGTACCAATGGTGACCATCACCACGTTCTGTACGCCCTTGGCAGAGCCGAGCCAGGCCTCGCCCATAGCAGCGGCGTTGGCGTCGTTCTCGTACTTAACGACCGCGTCGGGGCAGTGCTCCTGGATGGCAATCTTGAGCTCGGGCAGGTTGATGGCGATGTTCGCCTTGACCTTGGCATCGCCCGATGCCGGGATGGGGCACGGAACGGCCAGGCCAATGCCCGCCACAAAGGCGCGCGGAATCTGGGCCTTGGCGACCACCTGGTCGATAGCCTCGGTCACCGCGGCAAAGCCCGCAGCGTCAACGATAGGAGGCGTAGGCACGCTGGCCTTGGCCAGCAGGTTGCCGTCCTCGTCGAACAGACCCTCCTTAACCGAAGTGCCGCCGACGTCAATGCCGATGTAGTACTGCTTAGGTTCCATGGGAGCCCACCTTTCTCGTTTAAACATTGCCTGTATGGTACCGCTCCCAAGGCAAAAACCTACCAAAAAGGGACAGGTTTGTTTTGGCAGGTTTTATCTGGGAAAACGCGAATGGCCGCTTAACACGACATTACTCAGATGTTTATCTATTTAGAGCGCTCTAGTTTATATGCGAAGCGACTTTTAATTATATCTTTCTCGAATTTTTTAAATATACAATAGGGATGCTTAGGTGTTAACTATACTTTCTTTTATACTCAATCAGGTTGGAAAGGAGGTTCCGTGATCCCAAAATACGAGGCGATAGCTGCAGATATTCGTCGCACTATCGAGGATGGCGCTCTTAAACCGGGCGACAAGCTTCCCACCGTCGTTGAGTTCTGCGAGCTCTATAGCGTTTCCAAAATCACCGTCAAACGAGCTATCGAGCAAATCACCGAGGAAGGTCTTATTACCAGCCGACGCGGATCGGGTACCTACGTTAAGGACACGGCGGGACTTCCCGGCCAGGCGTTTTTCCAGGGCAAAAACGACCGTGCCCAGGGTTTTTCGTATGAGCATCGCGGGGAGAAGGTGACCTCGGTGGTCTACGATTTCTCGATCGTTAATCCACCGGCGGACATCGCAGCCCAGCTGGGAATTGCCGAGGATGACTTTGCCTATCACGTCGTGCGCGTGCGTCAGGCCGATGAGAAGCCCATCGTTATCGAGTACACCTACATGCCCCTCGAGCTGATTCCAGGCCTTAAAAAGAAGGACCTGTACGGATCGGTCTACCACTTCATCCGCGAGCAATGTGGGCTGAAGATTTCGAGCTTCCACCGTACCATTCGCGCCGTGGCAGCAACCGAGGAAGAAGCCGAGCGTCTGGACACCAAACTTGGCTCTCCCCTGCTCGAGCTCACCCAGATTGGCTTTTTGGACAGCGGCGCCGCCTTTGAGTATTCGGTCTCGCGCAACGTTGGCGACCGCTTTGAGTTGCACAACGTAACGTTGGCATAGGTTTTTGTAGTCATCCGGGCGCTCGCTTTGAGCTGTTTTGTGCAGCGCCCGCGCAACACAATGGGGGTATGAACATGTCCGATTTGATTAAACTGACGCCGATCTTTCACGAGAAGATCTGGGGCGGCCGCCAGCTCGAAACCGTATTTGGTTACGACATTCCCGAAGGTCCCATCGGTGAGTGCTGGGCCATCTCGGCCCATCCCAACGGTGACTGCCAGATTGCGGAGGGCCCGTATGCCGGTCACACGCTGTCGTGGCTGTGGGCCGAGCACCGCGAGCTCTTTGGCAATTGCGAGGGCAAGGAGTTCCCGCTGCTCATTAAGATTCTGGATGCCAAGGACGACCTTTCAATCCAGATTCATCCCAACGACGAGTACGCCGCCAAGCACGAGAACGGCAGCCTGGGCAAAACCGAGTGCTGGTATGTGCTGGACTGCGAGCCCGGCGCCACGATCATCGTCGGCCAGCGCGCGCACGACCGCGCCGAGGCCGCACAGATGATCGAAGAGGGCCGTTGGGACGAGATGCTCAACGTGCTGCCGATTCACAAGGGAGACTTTTTCCAGATCGACTCCGGCACCGTTCACGCCATCAAGACCGGCACGCTGATTCTGGAGACGCAGCAGTCGAGCGACGTGACATATCGCCTGTACGACTACGACCGCCCCGGCACCGACGGCAAGCTGCGCCCACTGCACATTGAGCAGAGCCTCGAATGCATCGACTTTGATGCTCAGGCTCCGACCGACGGCACGGTGACCGCGCCCGAGGTGGACGGCGTGACCGAGCTCGAGTCCAACCCCTGCTACACCGTCGATCGCGTGCGCGCCAACGGCAGCAAGACCCTCGACCAGCGCTGGCCCTTCATGTGCCTGTCGGTCATCGACGGCGAAGGCACCGTCTGCGGCGACCCCGTCCACAAGGGAAGCCACCTGCTGGCCCCGAGCACCGTCAGCTCCATCGACCTCGAAGGCAAGATGGAACTGATCGTCTCGCACCTGTAAGCTACCGGTCCCCGAGCGCTCGCCGGGACGGGGCGCGGGGTTTGGTCGCCTGCTCGGACAGTCCTGCTCGCACGGAGAGCACATTAAGTGCTCTCCGGCTCGTGCGGAACTCGCGATCGACCAAACCCCGCGTCCCATCCCGGCGAGCCTCTGGCTAGTTACGACAATCAAAAAGCAACAAGGGGCTCCCCCGCTCATCAAACGGGAGAGCCCCTCGCCATACATAACGAATCAAGGTGCCTATAGGTAGACCTTTTCGAGAAACGATAATGTGTCCTGAAGACGCGCTCTCTCTTTACGATCGGTCTGCCGATTTACATAAGAAGAAAAGTCCGCAAAGAAGTCTCCGGCATCAGCCCTCATTTGCTCTATTAGCTCCAAGCGAGCCGAAGGCGGCAACAAACCCGCAAGTCGAACAATATCCGAGCGATGCTTTCGTCGATCTTTATCGTTGCAATGGCGCCCTTCTTCATAGCTCCTATTGATATCAATGTGTGCACGCATCTTGAGGGGAATGATATGGAGCGCATCGAGCAACGTAATGCCCTCTACGTTCGTTGCGTTGTCGCGAATAAATTCGTAGTAGCCATCGTCGAGAATAATTGCCGAAAGACTTGATACGGCCCCGTCAAAGGAAAGAGGTGCCACTTCGCTCGTTTCATCTTCGAGCACAAAATCAGGATGTCGGGCAAATAGCTCAATTTGGCCGGGATAGTCTAGGACTTGCCTTGATCCTTCGGGCAAACAGAACCGATAGTAAGTGCACCTTCCATCGCCGACCTTTCCAGTCTCATATCCGGCAGCTTTGATAAATGCCCACAATGCAGTGGCGAATTCAACGCCTTTCCCATCAACAATTACGACGACATCCAAGTCTTCAGTAGCTCTAAACGAATCGCCCTCATTGTCAAATAGAACGCTGCAGGCCCCTCCACCAATAAGGACGTAACCGCCTTTACAGCCGCTCATGGCATCGGCAAATCGCTCTATTCCCCTCACTTTTGACATATCGTCCTCCTGAGCTGTTCGACCGCGTCGAGCAGACGATCTTCTTTGTAATCTGCTTTTGCGCAAGCAACGTATAAGGAAAACGGGTCGACACACTGCAAACCAGTCGCGTCAAAACTAATATCGGACGGCGCGTCCACGGGATACGACCAGACCTCAATCACAACTGCCGCCGGTTCGTACCACTGAGCCTCCAGCCATCTGTCGCCCATATGCTCTTTCAAAGCCTCTAGCTGATATTTTTCGAGAGCAATGGTTGGAGCAGAGTCTTCATGGGCAAGGTCGGACATATAGCTAAGGGCAGACACACCGGAAAGCAGCGCATCAACGGCACGTAGCTCTGTTCTCTCGATAACCTTCTTGAGCCGGATTCGCTCTAAAACTGGCGTGCGAAGATAGTCCTCAAACCCATCTAGCAACGTCTCGGTCGACAGCCCGGCGTCACACAATATACGCTTTTTGCCGTCCCGCATAATCAACCCAGGAGCTATAGCGGCGATTTCCGAAAGATAGCCGCTGACGCTTGCCGCGCTTTTGCCACACAGACGCGCTAGGTCGCCGGCGGAGCAGTCAACCCATCGTCCCGCAATGAGATTTAGGACGATTCGTTGAGATTGGGACGAAAGCGGAGCAGCGGGAGAAGCACCCAGCACTTCATCGGAAATAACGGCTCCGATAAACGGCAGGAACGCATTTCGCTCATCTCGGATATATGCGATTCCCTCCGAAGAAAGCGCGCGCATAAAACCTAAATCCATAGCATCCCAGCAAATTGCCACCGGACGAGCATCTAACGTAAGCACTGCATTGACGAGATTTCGCGCCGAAATGACACTGGGCGGTTCTTTAGGTTCCGCAACAATAAAACGGCCCTGCTCAGACATGCCAAGCCGTGCCAAGCGAAGCGAATACCGTTCAAGATACATGCGAGGAATCTGCATCTCAACTGGCTCCGGGTCGATGGCGAGCTCTAAAGAGAAGAGTCTTTTTGGGAGACAATTTAGCAGCATGTCCAATCACCCTTTTCATTTCAGTTACATTTTAGTATCTATCTAAAATTATACTGAATCGTATAAAACGCTCAATCCCTAAAGTCATAAGAAACAATCCAAACGCAATAAAGAGACTCCCCCGCTCATCAAATGGGAGAGCCCCTACTCACATCTATTTTTCTATCAGCCCACCCGGCTCTCCAGATCAAAAAGCGAACGAGCAAAGCGACGTTCGCAAGCAGCGTTACCCAAGGACCTGGGCGGGCGTATAGGGCAACATCGATCGCGAGTTCCGCACGCAAAGGAGAGCACTTAATGTGCTCTCCGTCTTGCGCAGGACTGCCCGAGCAGGCGATGTTGCCCTATACGCCCGCCCAGGTCCGCCAGGATCACGACAGCTTGACGATCGGCGCGAAGCCCTTCATCAGCTTTTTGGTCTGACCGGTCTTTTCGAATTGAACCTCGATCATGTCTCCGGCGACCGAGATCACGGTACCCGTGCCAAAGGTCTTGTGGCTCACGGTATCGCCTGCGGCAAAGTCCTGCGATGCGCTGGCGCGATCAACCTTGCGCTCCACCGTCGGGGACACCTTGGACGAGGGCTTTTTGGCTCGCGGTGCGCCCGAGCCAAAGGTCGAGGCAACACGGCCAGCGTCGGGCGAGACCCCACGATGGCGCTCGGTCCCGTAGCTGCTGCCACCAAAGAAATCGTCAAAGCTCGATCCGCCGCGCGAACCGGAACCGCCAGTCGAGCGCGTATGCGAACCAAATACCTTGCCGCCGTACATATCCGAACCCATGCCCGAGCCAAAGGTGCCGTGACGGTCGCCGCGCTTCTCCCAACCCGTGCCTTCAAAACCGGCAGAACCGATACCGCTAAACTCGATATCCTCAAACGGAATCTCGTTGAGGAAGCGCGAGCGCGGGTTGGCAGAGGTCGAGCCGTAGGTGCGACGCGTGGCCGCATAGGTCAGGAACAGGCGCTTACGGGCACGCGTGATGGCGACGTAGGCCAGGCGACGCTCCTCCTCGAGCTTACCCGGGTCATCGCTGCCGCCAAAGTCGTGCACGTGCGGGAAGATGCCCTCCTCCATGCCGGCCACGAACACCGCCGGGAACTCCAGGCCCTTGGCGGAGTGGATGGTCATCATGGTAATGGCATGCGTCTCGCCGGCCAGGGAATCCAAGTCGGAGCGCAGGGCCAGCCACTCCATGAGTGCCGGTAGCGCCTTACAGGTGAGCGGACCATAGGCTGTCTCTTATACACATCTGACGCTGCCGACGAAGCTAGAAGT
>CABSMQ010000019.1:0-31509 GCA_902478965.1 uncultured Collinsella sp.
CAGCGTCAGATGTGTATAAGAGACAGGTGTCGGTCGTTATGGCCGATATCGCGGTTCCCACGTGCATCCGCCGCACAATCAGTTTTTGCGAGGCTATTCGCCTGGGCGAGGTCCAGGTCGAGGGCATTCGCGCTCGCTTGGCACAGACGCCGGCAGAGGCGCTTGCAATTACCGAGGCTGGAGACGTCGCCGTTGTGGTGGACCCCCAGGCCAAGATGCTCGGCGAGCTGAAACCCGCTGCCGTGGTCGACGCGATTCTGGCTAAGCGCAACCTGGGTACCACGCGCGACATGGCGCCTGCCGTCATCGCCGTGGGGCCGGGCTTTACCGCGCCGGTTGACTGCGACGCCGTGGTCGAAACCATGCGCGGGCATTTCCTGGGCCGTGTCATTACCCAGGGTTCGCCCCAACCCAACACGGGCGTGCCGGGCATTATCGCTGGCTATGGCAGAGAGCGCGTTATCCACAGCCCCGCCGCCGGCGTGTTTCGGTCCGACCGCGCGATCGGCGACATCGTGAGCGCCGGAGACGTGATTGGCTACGCGGGCGATTCGCCCATGTGCACGCAGATCGATGGCTGTCTGCGCGGGCTTTTGGCGAACGGCGTGCAGGTGACTGAGGGCTTTAAATGCGCCGATGTCGATCCGCGCGGCGATGCCAGCTATATCAACTACATTTCGGACAAGGCGACGTCGGTCGGCGGCGGCGTGCTCGAGGCACTCGCTATGCTCACCGATATCTTTAGAGGATAGAAGGCGGCAATGGAAAAGCTCGATGTTGTGAATGCGGCGCTTGTCGCCCTGCGTGCTGGCGAGACGTGCGAGCTCGTGGTCGTGGCCGGCACGGCGGGGTCGTCGCCGCGCGGCGTGGGCGCCTGGATGGCCGTCTTTGCCGACGGTAGCCAGGCGGGCACCATCGGCGGCGGCAAGATCGAGCTTTTTGCGCTGGACGAGGCGCGAGAGCTGCTGGCCGCGGGGCAATCGCGTCTGGTCCGCTACACCATGGGCGGCGAGAACTCCGATACCGGTATGATCTGCGGCGGAGCCATCTGCCTGTGCTATCTGCATCTGGATGCGATCCAGGCACCGTTGTTCCAGGAAATTGCCGACGTCTTGACGTATCGACGTATCGGCGACTTCGTCATCGACTTTGAACCGTTTGTCATTCAGGCCCTGGAGGGCGATGTGGTCGAGTACCATGGCGAGGCATCGCGCCATACCATTGCCGGCTGCCCCGAGCTTTCGCTGGTGGAGGAGGGGAGTAAGGTCACCTACACCAACGCCGCCTCCGAGATTCCCGCGGCGCACATCGAGACGCTCTGCCCCGAGGGCCTGACCTATATCTTTGGCTGCGGCCACGTGGGCGCCGCGACGGCGCGGGTGCTCACGGCGGCGGGCTTTGCCGTCGTGGCGTGCGACGACCGCCCCGGCACGCTGACCCCCGATTGGGTGCCCGGTGTCTACGATCGTCGCTTGGTCGATTACAAGAACCTGAGCGAGCTGTGCCCCATCGGCCCGCGCGACCTGGTGGTCGTCGCCACGGCGGGTCACAAGTCCGATATCGACGTGGTGATTCAGGCCATGCACGCCAAGCCTGCCTACCTGGGCTGTCTGGGTTCGCGCCGCAAGACGGCCTTTGTGCGTGCCCGCCTGGAGCAGGAAGGCTTTACGCAGGACCAGATCGACGAGCTGCACCTGCCGATCGGCGTTGCCATCGAGGCCGAGGACCCCGAGGAGATTGCCATCTCCATCGCCGCCGAGATGATTCACCTGCGCCGCACCAAACTCGTCCCCCGCAAGCGCTAATCGCATCCCCACCAATAAGTTGCGGTGAAATGCGGACTGTTTAAGCCTGTTAGGCCGCCAAACAGTCCCTATTTCACCGCAACTGCTTTTTGGGACCCATTTGTGCGGGGGAGTTGTGGAGTTGTGCAGGCAGACGAGGTTTTTCTGGAAATACGCTCCCGATGCGCGTATAGTACCGATTGTTTTGTCGGCTCCTGCTGCGTCGAGTCCAAACCGCAAAATGCCATGAGCGGCGCGGATGCAGCCAGGAGGCACGAGGACAACCCATCGTGGCCACGCCCCGTGCTTAAAACCCCAAGAAGGAGTGAACAATGGCAGAAGAGAAGTATGTGCCGCGTCTGAAGACCAAGTACAACAACGAGGTCAAGCAGCAGCTTCAGGACAAGTTCCAGTACGAGAACGTCATGATGATCCCCAAGTTTGAGAAGATCGTCGTGAACATGGGTGTCGGCGAGGCCGCTACCGATTCCAAGGCCATCGACGGTGCCGTGCGCGACCTGCGCGCCATCACCGGCCAGCAGCCGATGATCACCCGTGCCCGCAAGTCCATCGCTACCTTCCGCCTGCGCGCCGGTATGCCGATCGGCTGCAAGGTTACCCTGCGTGGCGACCGTATGTGGGAGTTCTTCGATCGTCTGACCTCCGTCGCGATCCCCCGTATCCGCGACTTCCGCGGCATCTCCGCCAAGAGCTTCGACGGCCGTGGTAACTTCTCCATGGGCGTCACCGAGCAGCTCATCTTCCCCGAGATCGACTTCGACTCCGTCGATCACCAGCGTGGTATGGACATCACTTTCGTGACCACCGCCAACACCGATGAGGAGGCCAAGGCCCTTCTGGACGCCTTCGGTTTCCCGTTCAAGAAATAGGTTCACCTGCCCTATAAGCGCCGTTCCCACAAGGGGGCGGCGCTTGGGGCGAACAATACTCTATGTGAGGAGGATATAAGTGGCTAAGACATCGATGATCGTCAAGTGCAATCGCAAGCAGAAGTTCTCTACTCGTGAGTACACGCGCTGCCAGCGCTGCGGCCGTCCGCACTCTGTGTACCGCAAGTTCGGCCTGTGCCGTGTCTGCTTCCGTGAGCTTGCACTCAAGGGCGAGCTTCCCGGCGTTAAGAAGGCCAGCTGGTAAGTCACTACCAGCGTTTCAAGCATCCGTTTGGAACAGGGAAAACGCGCTAAAAAGGCTTTGCCGTTAAGGGCGGTGAAGAACCAAGAGCACGTGTTCATCAAGAACGAAGGAGAATCTGTATGAACCTTACAGACCCGATCGCAGATATGCTTACGCGCATCCGTAACGCTAACTCTGTGAACAAGGCCACGGTCTCCATGCCGAGCAGCAAGAAGCTCGTCGAGATCGCTCGTGTTCTGCACGAGGAGGGCTACATCGAGGGCTACGATGTCGAGGACACCGTTCCCCAGAAGACTCTGCACATCACGCTTAAGTATGGTCCCAAGAAGGCTAAGGTCATCAACGGCATCCGCCGCATTTCCAAGCCGGGCCTGCGTAAGTACACCGGCGTTGCCGACATGCCCCGCGTCCGCGGTGGCCTTGGTACCGCCATTATTTCCACCAGCCATGGCGTCATGACCGACCGCGATGCTCGCAAGCACAACGTCGGCGGCGAGATCATCGCTTACGTCTGGTAATTCGCTCGGTAGGTAGAAGGAAAGGAGATCACCGTGTCTCGTATCGGTAATAAGCCTGTCCAGATTCCCGCCGGAGTCGAAGTGGCAGTCAACGGCAACAACGTTGTCGTCAAGGGCCCCAAGGGCCAGCTCGGGCTCGATGTCTTTGAGAAGCTCGCTATCAACGTCGAGGACAATGTTCTCACCGTTTCCCGTCCCGACGACGAGCGTGAGACCCGTGCCCGCCACGGCCTCACCCGCGCCCTCATCCACAACATGGTTGTTGGCGTTTCCGAGGGCTTCGAGAAGAAGCTCGAGCTCGCCGGCGTCGGTTACCGCGTGCAGCAGAAGGGCAAGAACCTCGAGTTCTCCCTGGGCTTCTCGCACCCCGTGATCGTCGAGGCTCCCGAGGGCATCACCTTCGAGGTTCCCGACAACACCCACGTGAACGTCAAGGGTATCAACAAGCAGCAGGTCGGTCAGATCGCCGCTGAGATCCGCGGCCATCGTCCTCCCGAGCCTTACAAGGGCAAGGGTATCCACTACGTTGGCGAGCACATCCGCCGCAAGCTGGGTAAGGCCGCCAAGTAGTCGTAACCGACTCACTCGCATAAGACCAGCACCCCGTCAGGTGCTGGCAAGATCAACCTTTTTAGGAGTTTACGTATGAACAAGCATAAGGCGAAGCTGGAAGGCCTCAAGCGTCGTCAGCGTCGTGTTCGCGGCAAGGTCTCGGGTACCTCCGAGCGTCCGCGTCTTCGCGTGACCCGTACTAACGCCAACATCTATGCCCAGATCATCGACGACAGCAAGGGCTCCAGCCTGACGCTCGTCTCTGCCTCGACCCTCGAGGCCGAGTTCAAGGGCACCCACACCTCGAACAAGGAGGCTGCGGAGAAGGTCGGTCAGCTCGTTGGCAAGCGCGCCATCGAGGCCGGCATCACCAAAGTCGCCTTCGATCGCGGTGGCCGTATCTACCATGGCCGCGTCAAGGCCCTCGCCGACGGTGCTCGTGCCGCCGGTCTCGAGTTCTAGGAGGTATGTAGCACATGGCTCGTAATCAGAAGCAGCAGCGCGAGGCCTCCGAGTTCGAGGAGCGCGTCGTTTACATCAACCGCGTGTCGAAGACCGTCAAGGGTGGTCGTCGCATGAGCCTCGTCGCTCTCGTCGTCGTTGGCGACGGCAAGGGCAACGTCGGCGTTGGCATGGGCAAGTCCGCTGAGGTGCCCATGGCCATCTCCAAGGCATCTCTCGATGCCAAGAAGAACATGTTCCACGTGCCGGTGACCGAGCAGGGCACCATCCCGCACGAGGTTCTCGGCCACTTTGGTGCCGGCCGCATCATCATCAAGCCCGCTGTCGAGGGTACCGGCGTTATCGCCGGCGGCGCTGTGCGTCCCCTCTTTGAGCTTGCTGGCATCAAGAACGTCCTGTCCAAGTCCCTCGGTACCGACAACGGCCTCAACATCATCAAGGCTGCCGTCGAGGGCCTCAAGGAGCTCTCCAGCCCTGAGGACGTCGCGGCTCGCCGTGGCCTGACGGTCTCCGAGATGTTCGTCGGTAAGGAGAACTAAGCATGGCTGACACCATCAAGATCAAGCAGGTCCGCAGCACCAACGGTTGCAAGCAGGACCAGGTCCGTACTGTCCGTGCCCTCGGTCTCCACAGGATCCGCGAGGTTCGCGAGATTGCTGACAACGAGTCCGTCCGCGGCATGATCTTCAAGGTCAAGCACCTTGTCGAGATTGTAGAGGAGTAGCAAATGCAGCTTCACGATCTTACTCCCGCGCCCGGTTCCACCAAGAACCGCAAGCGCGTCGGCCGTGGCAATTCTTCGGGTCACGGCACCACTTCTGGCCGCGGTCAGAAGGGCCAGGGTTCCCGCTCTGGTGGCACCAAGGGTGCCGGCTTCGAGGGTGGCCAGACTCCGCTGGCTATGCGCCTGCCCAAGCTTCCGGGCTTCCGTAACCCCCGTCGTATCGAATACACCGCTGTTAACGTTGAGCGTCTCGAGCGTAAGTTCGAGGACGGCGCTGTGATCGACGGTGCCGCTCTTAAGGCCGCTCGCATCACCAAGAGCGAGTTCGAGCCCGTCAAGGTGCTCGGCAATGGTGAGCTCACCAAGAAGTTCACGGTCAAGGTCGACAAGGTCAGCGCTTCTGCGCAGGCCAAGATCGAGGCCGCCGGCGGAAAGGTCGAGCTGCCGTGCTAAATGGTCTTAAGAATGCTTTCCGCATCAAAGAATTGCGCGAAAAGATTCTTTTTACCATAGCTATGCTCGTCGTGTACCGCATTGGTGCGCACGTTCCTGTGCCCGGCATTCCCTTCCAGGGGATGCTGGGCCTTTTCTCGACCGATAACAATTCGGTCGCCGCAGGTGCTATGGCCCTCCTGAATCTTTTCTCTGGCGGCGCGTTGAGCTATGTGTCGGTGTTTTCGCTGGGCATCATGCCTTACATCACCAGCTCGATCATCCTCCAGATGCTCCAGGCCGTCGTGCCTTCCCTGCATGAGCTTGCTCGCGAGGGCGAGGTCGGTCAGACCAAGATTACGCAGTATTCGCGTTACCTCACCCTGGCTCTGGCAATCCTCAACTCCGTTGGTTACCTCTTCCTCTTTAAGAGCTTCGGCATCAGCTTCAATGGCGCTGGCGCTCCCGAGATCATCTTCGACCTCATGATCGTCGGCACGCTCACTGCGGGCGCCATGCTGATCATGTGGATTGGTGAGCTCATCACCCAGCGCGGTATCGGCAATGGCATGTCGCTGATCATCTTCGCGAACATCATGGCCGGTCTGCCGCAGGCTATCTTCTCCAGCACCGAGGGCAATGCCGGTGGCATCATCACCATGGTGATCATCTGCGCCATCATCCTGCTGGTTATCCCGTTGATTGTTTTCCTTGAGCGCGGCCAGCGCCGCATCCCGGTCTCCTACGCTAAGCGCGTCGTGGGCCGTCGCATGATGGGTGGCCAGACCACCTACCTGCCCATCAAGGTCAACACCGCGGGTGTCGTGCCGATCATCTTCGCTTCGGCGCTGCTGTACTTCCCGGCTCAGATTGCCGTGTTCTTCCCCGGCATCGGCTGGATCCAGGCAGTTTCCTCTGCGCTTTCGCGCGGCTGGCTCAACTGGGTGCTTAACGTTGTCCTCATCGTGTTTTTCGCGTACTTCTACACGTCCATGGTGTTCAACCCCGATGACACGGCCGACAACCTTAAGAAGCAGGGCGGCTTTATTCCGGGCGTGCGTCCGGGTAGGGCTACCGCGGCCTACATCAAGAACGCGCTCAACAAGATTACGCTTCCCAGCGCTGTCTTTTTGGCGCTCATCGCCATCGTGCCTTCGATCATCTTCTCCTTTACGGGTAACCAGCTAATCCAGGCATTTGGCGGCACGTCCATCCTCATCATGGTCGGCGTCGTGCTCGACACGGTCGATAAGCTCGAAGGCCAGATCAAGATGTATGATTACGATGGATTCTTTAAATAGGCTAGAGGAGGATTGCTCATGAACCTCGTATTGCTCGGAGCTCCGGGTGCCGGTAAGGGTACCGTCGCACAGGAGCTCGTCGCCGAGTTTGGCGTCGCTCACATTTCCACGGGCGACCTGCTGCGTGCTGCCGTCAAGGGTGGCACCGAGCTTGGTATTCAGGCTAAGAAGTACATGGACGCTGGCGAGCTCGTTCCCGATCAGCTCGTGATCGACCTTGTCAAGGAGCGCCTTGCCGCCGATGACGCCCAGCAGGGCTTCATCCTCGACGGCTTCCCGCGCAACACCGCCCAGGCCGTGACGCTCGATTCCGAGCTCTCCGCCATGGGTCGCGAGATCGACTGCGCCCTTCTGGTCGATGTGGCCCCCGAGGTCATTATCGATCGTCTGTCTTCGCGTCGCACCTGCCGCGCCTGCGGTTACACCGGCACCGCTGCCGATGCTACCTGCCCCAAGTGTGGCGGTGAGATGTATCAGCGCGACGACGACAAGCCCGAGACCATCAAGAACCGTCTCGACGTCTACGAGAAGTCCACGAGCCCGCTTGTCGACTACTATCGTGGCCAGGGTCTGCTCAAGTCGGTCAACGGTGACCAGGCTCGCGAGACCGTGTACGGGGATGTCAAAGAGGCTCTCGGTCTATGATCAAGATTAAGTCTGCAACGCAAATCGAGCAGATGAAGAAGGCAGGAGCGCTATCTAAGATGGCGCTCCGCCACGTTGGAGCCATGGTGCGCCCCGGCGTTTCGACTTTTGAGCTCGATCAGCTCGCGGAGCAGATTATCCGCATGCATGGTGGCACCCCAGCCTTTAAGGGTTACGGCGGGTTTCCCGGAACCATTTGCGCATCGATTAACGATGCCGTGGTACACGGTATTCCCAACCCCGACATGATCCTGCGCGATGGCGATATCATCTCCATCGATACGGGAGCCGTTGTCGACGGTTGGGTCGGCGATAACGCTTGGACGTTTTTCGTCGGCACCCCCACGCCCGAAGCCAAGGCTTTGTGCGAGATCACGCGCGATTGCCTTAAGGCTGCCATCGAGCAGGCTGTTCCCGGTAACCATATCGGGGACGTCGGTTATGCCGTTCAGTCCCTCGCCGAGTCTCACGGTTACGGCGTGCTTCGCGATTATGTGGGCCATGGCATTGGCCGCGTGATGCACGAGGACCCCAACGTTCCTAACTATGGAAAGAAGGGGAGGGGCGTTCGCCTCCAGGCCGGCATGGTCATTGCCATCGAGCCGATGGTTACGATGGGTTCCAACCATGTGAGCACGGGCTCCGACGGTTGGATTGTTACGACCAACGACCACCTGCCCGCCGCGCACTACGAGAACACCGTCGCCATTACCAATGACGGCCCGGTGATTCTCACCACGGATGCGCAAGGTGCTTGGTGTTCGCTCCAAGGCGGAGAAATGTAACAAGTTCCACTTAGTTGTGGAGCCATTACGAAGTTATTACGATGCGTGCATACGTGTTGTAGAATACTCAATCGCTGTCGTTTTCTAGAGAAAGATGATTGCTTGTGAAGAAGGAAGACGCAATTGAGCTCGAGGGTACGGTAAAAGAGCCGCTGCCCAACGCCATGTTTAAGGTCGAGCTCGAGAACGGTCATTCGGTTCTGTGCAACATTTCTGGCAAGATCCGAATGAATTACATCCGCATTCTCCCCGGTGACAGGGTTGTCGTGGAGCTTTCCCCGTACGACCTGACCCGCGGCCGCATCACCTATCGCTATAAATAGCGGCACGCATACACGCTCTTTTCCGACTGCAGGCTTAGCTCAACCTACGGTCGGTTTGCGTGTGAAGACCAGCCATAGTTTTAAACGCCTGCGGCTGGGCGAGTAGATAGTAGGGAAGTAGTTTGAGCGCTACCGAAAGGAAGAACGATGAAGGTACGTCCTTCGGTCAAGAAGATGTGCGATAAGTGCAAAATCATTAGGCGCCATGGCAAGGTCCTCGTCATTTGCGAGAATCCCCGTCATAAGCAGCGTCAGGGTTAAGAGAGGAGACTACGTTGGCCCGTATTAATGGTGTCGACCTCCCGCGTGAGAAGCGCGTTGAGATCGGTCTGACCTACATTTACGGCATCGGCCGCACCACTGCGACGAAGATTTGCGTCGAGTGCAACGTTAACGTGGATACGCGCGTTAAGGACCTCACCGAGGATGAGGTTAACGCCATCCGCGATTATATCGATAAGAACCAGATCATGGTTGAGGGCGACCTCCGCCGTGAGCGCAACCAGAACGTCAAGCGCCTTATGGACATCGGCTGCAACCGCGGCCTTCGTCACCGCAAGGGCCTCCCGGTCCGCGGCCAGCGCACCCACACTAACGCTCGTACCCGCAAGGGCCCGAAGCGTCAGATCGGTGCTAAGAAGAAGAAATAAGGAGCGCTAGATAGATGGCTACTGCTAAGAAGAACGTTCGCGCTGCCCGTCTGAAGCGCGCGGACCGTAAGAACATTTCCGTGGGCCAGGCTCACATTCGTTCTACGTTCAACAACACTATCGTTTCGATCACCGATCCCCAGGGCAACGTCATTTCCTGGAAGTCGGCTGGCCAGGTGGGCTTCAAGGGCTCCCGTAAGTCCACGCCGTTCGCTGCCCAGATGGCTGCCGAGGCTGCTGCTAAGCAGGCCATGGAGCACGGTATGAAGAAGGTTTCCGTCTTCGTCAAGGGCCCCGGCTCCGGTCGTGAGACCGCCATCCGCTCCCTCCAGGCTGCTGGCCTCGAGGTCTCGAGCATCCAGGACAAGACCCCCATTCCGCACAACGGCTGCCGCCCCAAGAAGCGTCGCCGCGTGTAACTGAAAGGATCGTATCAATATGGCAATCGACAGGACTCCTGTTCTTAAGCGCTGCCGTCAGCTCGGGATCGATCCCGCTGAGCTCGGTTACAGCAGCAAGAAGGAATCTATCCGTCAGCCCAAGCGCCGTCGCAAGGAATCTGAGTACGGCATGCAGCTGCGCGAGAAGCAGAAGGTCAAGTTCATCTATGGCGTTCTGGAGAAGCAGTTCCACGGCTACTTCAACAAGGCCCGTAAGATGAACGGCGTCACCGGTGAGAACCTCATGATCATTCTTGAGTCTCGCCTCGACAACGTCGTCTTCCGTCTTGGCTTCGCCCGCACCCGCAAAGAGGCTCGTCAGTCCGTCCGTCACGGTCACTTCACCGTGAACGGCAAGCGCGTGGACATCCCGTCCTATCGCGTCAAGGCCGGCGACGTCGTCGCTGTCGGCGAGAAGTTCCGTGACCTCCTCCCCATCAAGGAGGCTCTGATTTCCTCCGAGCGCTTTGAGGTCCCTGGCTGGCTCGAGGTCGATATCGAGAAGCTGTCTGGTAACGTGCTCGCTCTGCCGACGCGTGAGCAGATCAGCGGTGATATCAACGAGCAGCTCATCGTCGAGCTCTACTCTAAGTAGTCCATCCGGGCTGCTGAGGCTGGAGGTAATACATGTCAGAATTCATTAGGCCTCAGGTTCAGGTCGAAGAGATCAACGAGACGTCTGCTCGTGTCTCCGTCGAGCCGCTCGAGCGTGGCTACGGCGATACGCTGGGTAACTCCCTTCGTCGCGTTCTTCTGTCCTCGCTCGAGGGTGCCGCCGTCGAGGCTATTCAGATCGATGGCGCGCAGCACGAGTTCATGACCATCCCTAACATGGTCGAGGATGTCACCGACATCGTCCTGAATGTCAAGGGTCTTGTCTTCAGGGCTCTCGGCACGACCGACGAGGCGACCGCCACCATTTCGGTTGACGGCCCCTGCGAGGTCACCGGTGCGGACTTCTTTATTCCGTCCGAGTTTGAGCTGGTCAACCCCGAGCAGCACATCGCTACGCTCACCGAGGGTGGCCATCTCACCATGAGCATGCGCATCGGCTATGGCCGCGGCTATGTTTCTGGCGAGGCCAACAAACGCGACAACGATCCCATCGGTGTGATCCACGTCGACTCGCTGTACTCGCCGGTTTCCCGTTGCGCCAAGCTCGTTGAGGCTTGCCGTGTCGGTCAGCACACCGACTACGACCGCCTTGTCCTCGAGATCGAGACCAACGGCTCCATCGCCCCGCGCGACGCCGTGGTCCAGGCTGCCAATATCATTAACCAGCATATGGCTGCCTTTATGAACCTTGCCGAGACCCCCGAGGTCGAGGAGGAGGCTTCGATCTTCGCTCCCGAGGTCACCAACGACAACGCTGAGCTGGACAAGCAGATCGAGGATCTGGACCTTTCCGTCCGTTCTTACAACTGCCTTAAGCGCGCCAGCATTCACTCGGTCCGTCAGCTCGTTGAGTTCTCGGAGAACGATCTGCTCAACATCCGTAACTTCGGTGTTAAGTCGATCGAGGAAGTGAAGGACAAGCTTGAGTCCATGGGCCTGAGCCTGAAGGCTTAATGCTTCGCATATTTGAGGAGAAACTAGACCATGCGTCATAACGTTAAGAAGGGCCTGAAGCTCGGCACCGATGCGAGCCACACCAAGGCCATGAAGAAGAGCCTTGCTAAGGCCCTCTTCGAGAACGACCGCATCAAGACCACCGAGACCCGCGCTAAGGCGCTGCGTTCGGTCGTCGATCCGATCATCACCTGGGCCAAGAAGGGCGACCTGCACTCTCGTCGTCTGGCTATCGCCAAGCTCGGCGATAAGCAGCTCGTTGCCGAGATCTTCGACAAGGCTGCTCAGGGCATGTGGCAGGACCGCAACGGCGGTTACACCCGCATCATGAAGCTCGGTAACCGCAAGGGCGACAACGCTCCCATCGTTATCATGGAGCTCGTCACCGAGCCTTGCACGCCTAAGGCTAAGAAGGCTGCTCCGGCCCCCAAGAAGGCCGCTGCTCCCAAGAAGGTCGAGGCTGCCGAGGAGGCTCCTGCTGAGGAGACCGCTGAGTAGACAATCCGTCTGCATAGGCTATATTCGAGGGGTACGTTCGCGTACCCCTCTTTTTTTGTCGCGATACCGTTGCTTGTTTGTTGGGAGCGCCCATGACTGCGCCGTCTGATTTCAATTCGATTTCCGAGCTTGACGCCACGCTCGTATTTCGCGTGGCCTATGATGGCTCGTCGTATAGCGGATTTGCCGTGCAGCCGGGACAGACGACGGTTGCGGGTGAGCTACGTCGAGCTATTGAGACGCTCCTGCGCCGTCCGATCGACCTGACGTGTGCGGGACGTACCGATGCCGGCGTGCATGCGGTGGCACAGTTTATCAGCGTGCCCGTAACGGACGCTGAGTTGGCTTTGACGCGCCGTAGGTGGCTGAGGGCTATGGATGCCCTCCTGCCCAAAGATATCGCCATAAACGAGGTCTACAAGGCCCGTAAAGGCTTTTCTGCACGCTTTGATGCGCGTTCCCGTACGTATACGTACCGTATTGCCGATCGCGACGCGCGCCCTGTGCTTTCGCGCGGTGCGGTGTGGTGGCATCGCTACCCATTGGATGTTGAGGCGATGTCTGCGGCCTGTCCCGCGCTGCTGGGCGAGCAGGACTTCAAGAGCTTTTGCAAGGTGGCGTCTGCCGTGGGCAAGCCCACGCACCGCTGCGTGATGCGTGCCGAGTTTGGCCATGAGGTTGCGTTTGGCGAGGACATCCTGACGTTTACCATCGAGGGCAATGCGTTTCTGCATTCGATGGTCCGCACGATCGTGGGCACGCTTGTCGAGATTGGCATGCATCGCCGTGAACCCGAGTGGATGCGCGAGGTCATCGATGCTTGCGACCGTACCGCTGCGGGCCCCACGGCTCCTGCCTGCGGCCTTACGTTTATGGGCGTGGATTACGATCCCGCCGAGCTTGTCGTGCTCGACTAGGGGAGGGCTCGGCGCGTCGTGCGTCGGCACCTGTCATCTGTGGGCTGCGCGTGTGCAGCATCTGTTCTTGGCGTGCAATACAACCGGTGTCTCATTGCTTTTATTGCCGGGGTGTACCATGAACGACAGTTTGATTCACTGCTGTCGAGAGGACGGATAACTTGGTTCGACGTGGCTCGCATCCGCGACTTTCGGTGATCCTTGTGGTAGAAGGTTCGCCCAGCTATGCGATGCGTGCGCTCGAGAGTATCCAGAACCAAGACCTCTACGATTTGCAGATTGTCGTTGTCTGCCGCGATGCTGCGCCCGGTGTGCGCCATTCGCTTCAAGTTGCTGCCGACAGGGACATCCATATTGATTTGATTGACGTCGAGGACGCGAAGCGCGGCGCTTGTCTTCGTGCCGGTTTTGCTGCCTCGCGCGGCTCTCAAATCATCGCCATGAACGCCGATGAGTGGTTTGCTCCGCAGTCTCTTTCCAAGATGGTCGATATCGCGTGCGATACTACGGCAGACATAGTGCTCCCCACGGTGTCGCTCGACCGCTATGATGCACATCGAGAGCGCCATTCGCGCGTCTTGGATGCTGCTCATATTTCCATTGATAGCAAATCTTCGATGGTGACCGGGCTGTCCCAGTTGATTTTAGGCGGCCTAGTCGTTCAGACCTCTGGCGTGATGTATAGCCGTCCGCTGTTTGAGGCATGCCTTTTGTACGACAAGGCGTTTCGCACAGTTGGGTTTATGGCGTGCTCGCTCTCGCGGGCGCAGCGCGTCTCCGGATGCGGCGACGCTTGTTTCCACGCGGCGGCACCTAAGCTTACAGATGCCTTTGATCCCACCATGTATGCCAAGGTATCCGATGACACCCGGGCGCTCGACGAGCTTACGGACTCACTCTCGGAAGCAGATAGCGGTGGTCGGCTCAAGCTGGCAACCCAAAAGTTCTACTTTGCCGGACTGGTCGCCTGCATCGAGAATTTGTGTCTGAACCCGCATGGGGTGTCGTCAATCGAGCGTTCCGCCCGTATGCGTGATATGCTCGAGGCGCCTCGAACCCGTCAGATGGTCGCCGCGCTCAAGGATAACCATCGGGGGCTCGGTCTGTTGTTTGGGCCGATCGCCAGCGCCAAGCCCGCGCGCTGCGTGATGTGTACGCATCTGGCAGCTTTTCTTAACCGGACGGGCGCAAAAACCGCCTAAACGGCTCATCTCGAAACAAATTTGCATAGAATTGTTTCGAAATGCGTTCTTATACACAAAAGCCTTCAAATAGCGTTAAACTATTCAATCACTGATTGATTGTCTCCGCCATCTTTTGGAGAGAGGGTTTGTATGGCTAAAAAACGCAATGGGCGCCAGGATGCCATTAGAGATATTGTGCGCAATAAGGACGTCCGCACGCAGCGCGTGCTGGTCGATGAGCTCCGCGCTATGGGCTTTGATTGCACGCAGGCGACTGTCTCTCGCGATATTGCCGATATGGGGCTGCGTAAGCTCCCTGAGGGCATCTATGTTCTGGCAGAGGACCTGCACCTGCAGCGTATGGTTTCCGAGCTCGTAACGGGCGTTCTGCGCACCGATAATCTGGTTATGATCAAGGCTCAGCCTGGCACGGCTTCCGGCATCGCCGCCGCCGTTGATGCGGCAGAGCTGCCCGATGTGCTTGGCTCGCTTGCCGGCAACGATACGATTTTGGTTATTGCCCAGACGGCCGAGGACGGCGAGCGTCTTGAGGCGCTGATCAATAAGCTGAGCAATTCTCGCAAGTAGGCGTGCGGGTCGTGCGCTCGGCACTGTGTGCGTGACATAGTGGCTTGTAAGGGGTATCGACGTTGGTCGGTACCCCCTTTTTTTGTTTGCCGGTATAAAGACCGCCCACCAGGTCGCTTTAAACTAAAAGGCCCCCGAGCAGTTTAATAAGCTGCTCGGGTGCCTTATTGCTTATGGCCGGATGATTTCTAGCCGACCGTATCGTCAGGCGTGGGCGAGGGGTCGGGAGTGGGCGTGGGCGTAGGCGTAGGCGTAGGCGTAGGCGTAGGCGTAGGCGTAGGCGTAGGCGTGCCGCCATCGCCGCCGGTCGAACCACCAGTTGAGCCGCCCGTCGAGCCACCGGTCGTACCGGTGCCGCCGGTGGTGTCGCCGCCCGTGGTCTCGGTGGCCGTCGTGGTAGTCGTTGTGGTGGTTTCCTCTTCGTCCTCGTCCTCGTTCTTGTCCTTGTCGTCGTTCTCCGTCTTCTTGGTGTTGTTGGTGCCGTAGAACTTCCAGACGCTATTGTTCTTATAGGTGGGCGCCGTTCCGGTCGCAAACTCCTCGCGCTCGGTACCGGTCAGAACGGTGTTCATAAACCGCTTAAAGACAGGCAGGTTGGTGCTGTCGCCCAGCAGGTCTGTGCCGTATTTTTGGATGGGGATCTCGCCCGCGGAATAGCCGGTCCACAGGGCGCACGCCAGCTGCGGGGTATAGCCGCAGAACCACAGGTTGGTGGTGTTGTCGGTGGTGCCCGTTTTGCCGGCATAGGGCTGGTTGACGCTCAGAGCGCCAGCAGCACCCGTACCGCTGCCCTGCATGACGCCGGACAGAACATCGGTGACCGCGGCGGCCTCGCCCTCGGTAAGCACCTGTGAGGGATTGTCCGTGTGCTGGTACAGCACCGAACCGGTACGAGAGTCAATCTCGGTGATGGCGATCGGCTGGCGATAGTAGCCGCCGTTGGCAAACGTCGCGTAGGCGGCGGCCATCTCGAGCGGCGAAATCGAGCCGGTGCCGAGCGTCATGACGGGAACGTCCTCGATGTTGTCCTTGGCGGGATCGATGCCGAGCTTTTTGACGAGCGAGATGATCTTGCTGTTGCCGACGGCTTCCGCCACCTGGATGTAGCCGGTGTTGGAGGAGTATGCCGTCGCCTGCTTAAGCGTAATGTTGCCATAGCTATGGTTGGCGTAGTTTTGGACCTCGGTCGTGGTGCCCTTGGCCTTGAGCGGCGAGTTGCAGTTGAGGGTGACGTTGGGGTTCATGCCGTTTTGGATGGCAGTTGCCAGCGTAAAGGCCTTAAAGGTGGAGCCGACGGGACGCTTGGCCGTGGCATGGTTTACGTGGTTCTCGTCGGCGTTGTAGTCGTAGCCGCCCACCATGCACTTGATGTAGCCGGTCTTGGGGTCGACGACGACCATGCCCATGTCCAGGCCGTCGAGTGAGAGCGTGTCGAGCTGCTCGCGGACGGCATTCTCTGCCACCTGCTGCATCGTGGGGTCGATGGTGGTCTTGACGGTCAGGCCGCCCTTAAAGAGCACGTCGGTCGAGAACTCCTGCTCCAGCAGCTGCTTAACATAGGCGACAAAGTAGGGCTGCGAGTATACGTCGACGCCGCTGCCCGAAATCTCGGTCACGTTGAGGGTGATGGGCTCGGCCTGTGCGGCATCGTGCTCCTCCTGCGTGATGTGGCCCAGGCGCAACATGTTGTCAAGGACCTTGTTGCGACGGGACAGCGCCAGGTCGGGGTTGACCGTGGGGTCGTACTGCGAGGGCGAGTTGGGAAGGCCGATGAGCAGTGCGGCCTCGCTCAGGGTGAGGTCGGCGGCGCTCTTGGACAGATAGGTTTCGGCTGCGGCCTCGATGCCGTAGGCGCCGTGACCGTAGTAGATGGTGTTGAGGTACATCATGAGGATCTCGTCTTTGGAGTACATGTCCTCCATCTTGACGGCGATGTAGGCCTCGCGCACCTTACGCTCGATGGTCGAGTCGAACTGCTCCTCCTGCAGGATGGTGTTGCGCACCAGCTGCTGGGTGATAGTCGAGGCGCCTTCGTGCCCGCCGCCGAGGGTTGCCACCGCAGCACGCGCGATACCCCACAGGTCGATACCGCCGTGCTCGTAGAAGCGCTCGTCCTCGACGTCAACGGTGCCCTGCAGCACGTAGGGGGAGACCTCGTCCTTGGTGATGGACTTGCGGTTTTGCGTGTAGAAGCTCGCAATCTTGTTGCCGTTGCAGTCGACGATCTCGGTGGGCTCGCTCACCAGATACGCGTTGGCGTCGGTGTAGTCGGGCAGATCGGACAGCCAGCGGTTGACGTTGCCGACCATGCCGATGCCAAACGCCACGCCCGCGATAAGCAAAAAGCCCAAAAACGAGAGCAGGATTATGGGCAGAGCATGCGTCTTTGAACGGCTGCGTCCCTGTCGTTGGCGAGGACCCATATATTGACCTCCAGGTATGTCGTGCCGGACGGTGGATGTGCCGTCGGGGCAGGATGGACATAAGTTATTACACGATAAACCAAACGGGGCGCGCGAGGCCTCGTGTATGCTGGAAGACGGCATTTTTCAGAGTGAATGCATACCTTGGTAAGGAGTTTGTCGATGGCGATTCGGACGATGGGGCCGAGCGGACAATACGAGACTGGATTGGATGCTGCCGGTGCGGCGCTGCCCGAGCTGCTGGCGCCGGCGGGCGGACTCGACCAGATGCTTGCGGCCATCGCCGCGGGTGCCGATGCCATCTATGCGGGGTTGGGCGGCTTTAACGCCCGTGTGAGCGCCCATGGCTTTACGGATGACGAGTTTGCGCGCGGCTGCGCCGTGGCGCATGCCCATGGCGCGCGTGTGTACGTAACGCTCAACGTGTTCGTGTTTGACGATGAGTTGTCCGACGCGGTGGCGTTGGGAGCTCATGCACTGGAGTTGGGCGCCGATGCTCTGATTGTCGCCGATGCCGGGTTGGCCTGCGCGCTGCGCGCGGCGATTCCCGGGGTCGAGATTCACCTGTCCACGCAGGCGGGCGCTCATAGCGAGAGCGCCGTGCGGCTTGCCGCCGATGAGCTTGGGGTCGAGCGCGTGACGACGGCACGCGAGCTGACGGTCGACGAGATTGCGGCGCTATGTGCCACGGGCGTGCCCATCGAGGTATTCTGCCACGGTGCGATTTGCATCGGCTATTCGGGGGCGTGCGAGTTCTCGGCCCTGCGGCGTGGGCGCTCGGCGATGCGCGGCGACTGCACGCAGCCGTGCCGTTTGGCGTACGACCTGGTGGACGAGGCTGGACAGAGCGTTGTCGCCGTCGAGGGAGATCGCCTGCTGTGCCCGCGCGACTATCTCGGTATTGCGCATCTGCCCGAGCTTGTAGATGCCGGCGTGGCGTCGCTCAAGATCGAGGGGCGCATGAAGAACCCTGATTACGTATTCAACGTGGTGCGGGTGTGGCGCCGGGCACTCGATATGCTGTGCGACGGCGCGTGGGACCCCGGTGCCGTGGAAGAGCTCGAGCGCGAGCTGAGAAGGTCGTTTAACCGTGGGTTTACCGATGCGTACCT
The DNA here is from genome assembly GCA_902478965.1 of uncultured Collinsella sp. GTDB lineage: Bacteria > Actinomycetota > Coriobacteriia > Coriobacteriales > Coriobacteriaceae > Collinsella. Next base: position 18,063 of record CABSMQ010000019.1, read on the forward strand.
GCGAGGACGTTCGGGTGCCGAGCTTATGAGCTTTGAGCGTGCGATCAACCAAGGTGTGCGCGTGGGACGCCTGGTGGCCGTTGGCCACGAAGAGGTGACCGTTGAGCTCGATGCCGCCGTGGCGGCGGGTGACACGCTCGAGATTCGGTTCTATCCGGGTGTCGACGCGCGTCCCGATGTGCCCAAGCGCTGGCCGCAGGTGCCCTGCCCGGTGGATGCCGCAGCGGGGAAGCGCGTCGTCGTGCATTGCAAGCGTAAGGTGGACACGGGCTGCGAGGTATACCTGATTCGCAGCGCCGGCGTGTTGGATCAGGCGGCGGCGGTGTTGGAGCGCATGCGGGCCGAGGCGGATGCGAGTGCGCCCGTTGCACGTGCCGTTGAGGTACTGCCCTTTGAGGACGTTGCGGTGGATGGCGGTGCATCGACGGAGTTGGTGGAGTGCGCGGTTCCCACTCGCATGGTTTTTGCTTGGCAGCTGATGGATGCCGACCCGCGCGGAGAACTCGATTTGTCCGACGCCGTTGTGGTGCTTGACGAGGTGTGCCGCGCGAGTGACGCTGACTGGACCCGCTCACTGATGCAGCGTGCCGGGCGCATCGTCTGCCGCAACCTGGGGCAGGTGGCGATCGCTCGCGAGCTGGGCGTGACGTTTGACGTGGCGGCGCCGGTGTTCTGCGCGAATCGGGCCACGCTTACCTGGCTGCGCGGATTCGGTGCGGGGCGGGTGTACTTGCCGGCCGAGTTGCTCGGCAATGATGCGGAGCGTATTGCCGAGCTGGCTGCTGAACCCGGCGTCTTGGGTCCGGTCGACGCCGACCGTCCCGAGCTTATGGTGTGCGAGCACTGCCTGCTGACCGCCGAGGGCGTCTGCGCCACCGATGCGACGGGACAGGTTCGTTGCCGCGACTGCTTGCGTCGTCGGCAGGTACGCTATCTGGTCGAGCGTGACGGTACACGTCTGCCAGTTGCCATTGACGCATGCGGCAGGACGAGGATTTTCCTGTCGTAGGTGCCGCGTCGCGTCAGTTTGTTATCATAAGAGAGTTTATGGACTTCCAGCACCGCCGTTTTCGGCGAGGGTGCTATAGAAAAAGGAGGATACCCAATGCTGTCTGTTGACGAGCAAATGCGTATCATCACCTCGGGCGCCGCGCAGATCGTTCCCGAGGCCGACCTTCGCAAGAAGCTTGAGAAGGGCGAGCCCCTCAACATCAAGCTCGGCGTCGATCCCACCAGCCCCGACCTGCACCTGGGCCACGCCGTGCCCCTGCGCAAGATGCGTCAGTTCCAGGACCTGGGCCACAACGTCACCCTCATCATCGGCAACGGCACCGCGCTGATCGGCGACCCTTCGGGCAAGAATTCCACCCGTCCGCAGCTTTCGCAGGAGCAGATTGAGGCCAATGCCGAGACCTACGTGAGCCAGGCCATGAAGATCCTGGATCCCGAGAAGACCACCATCGTGCACAACGGCGACTGGATCCTTTCGATGGACCTGGCCGGCCTGCTGCAGGTGTGCTCCAAGTTCACCGTCGCCCGCATTCTTGAGCGCGACGACTTTACCAAGCGCTACCAGTCTCAGACGCCGATCGCCCTGCATGAGTTCCTGTATCCCGTGATGCAGGCTTTCGACTCCGTGCAGATCAAGGCCGACGTGGAGATGGGCGGCACCGATCAGCTCTTCAACCTGCTCGCTGGCCGTGAGCTCATGGAGAAGATGGGCATGGAGCCGCAGATCGCGCTCACCATGCCGCTGCTCGAGGGTACCGACGGCGTGCGCAAGATGTCCAAGTCATACGGCAACTACATCGGCCTGACCGACGCTCCCAAGGATATGTTCGGCAAGACCATGTCCATCCCCGATGAGATGATCGGCAAGTACTACCGCCTGGCGAGCTCGCTCACCCCGGCCGAGGTCGACAAGATCGACGCTGCCCTGGCCGATGGTTCTGCCGACCCCTACGAGCTCAAGCGCGCTCTGGGTCGCGACCTGTGCGACACCTACCACGGCGTCGGTGCCGGCGACGAGGCTCAGGCCGAGTTCGACCGCGTGTTCAAGGAGGGCCAGCTTGCCGACTTCCCCGAGAAGCACGTTGAGCTGACCGTCAACGACGAGGGCCAGATCTACCTCGCAGGCCTGCTTAAGGACCTGGGCCTTTCGGCGAGCGCCGGCCAGGCCCGTCGCGACATTGACGGTGGCGGCGTCAAGATCAACGGCAAGGCGGTGGCTCCCAAGAGCTATAACATCGATCCCAGCGCCCTCAAGCTGGGCGACACCCTCTCCGTAGGCAAGCGCAAGGGCTTTAAGTTGGTTTAGTTACGCGGTTTTACCAAACCGCGTAACGACTCGACGCTGCGCGGGCCGCATTTGGACAATCTGACGTTCAACTTCAAGGGCGCGACCAGAAGGTCAGCGCCCTTTCGTTTCACGTCACCTTGTCTCAAATGCGGCCCGCTCGCTGTCGTTGCCAAAACATCGGCGCTTCCGTGGTTGGCACTTGGGGACGTTCCTTTTGTGCCGGCACTTTGGGACACTCCTTGTCATTGGTGCAAAGCAACCTCTCCTCATTGCACCAAGTGGCGTGTGCCGTTAAGCGGAGGGCCGTATTGCTGACCCATCGTTTGGGCATACAATGGCTATTGGCTTGCTGCGGTGAAGGTTTGTCCGCCCCGCAGCGTTTTCTACGGTTAAAGGAGTATGTATGTCCGTTGAGGTCATGAGGTCTGTGATTGATGCAGCCGAGGGTCGCGTGCCCGTCGACACGCTGTTTACCAATGCGCAGATTGTCGACGTGTACGGTCAGCGCGTGGCGCCCGGTAGCGTTGCCGTCAAGGACGGCGTAATCGTCGGCGTGCTCTACGACGGTCGCGACGATGCCGCCGGTACCTACGAGGCTGCCGAGGTTATCGACTGTCAGGGTCGCTATCTCGCCCCCGGTTTTATCGACGGACATCTGCACATCGAGTCCTCGAACATCCGCCCCGCCGAGTATGCGCGCATGGCGGCGACGCGCGGTACCACCACCGCCATTGCCGACAGCCACGAGATCGCCAACGTAGCGGGCCTGGACGGCCTGCGCTTTATGATCGAGGACGGTCGCCGCGCGCCCATTTCCATCAAATACATGATGCCCTCGTGTGTGCCCGCGCTGCCCGATGAGCAAGCGGGCGCTGTGATTACCGCCGCTGACATGCAGGCGTTTTTTGCCGAGCACCCGGGCGACGTTTTTGGCCTGGGCGAGATGATGAACCTGCCGGGCGTCTTTATGGCAGACCCCGAGACCTGCGCTCGCATCGATGCTGCCAACCAGACGCCGTCCAAGCAGGTCGACGGCCATGCGCCGCTCGTTGCCGGCAAGGACCTCAACGCCTATGCCGCGGCGGGCATTATCGCCGACCACGAGTCGACGATTCCCGAGGAGGCGCTCGACAAGCTGTCTCGTGGCATGTATGTGATGCTGCGCGAGGGTACGTGTAGCCACGACCTGGCCAACTTGTCGCCGATGCTGCTGGAGAACCCCGCCCGTGCCCGCCGCTGCTGTTTTGCGACCGATGACCGCGCTCCCTCCGACGCGCTTTCGACCGGTATGATCGACAATGCCTGCCGCGTGGCAATCGAGGCCGGTATTGACCCCGTGGTTGCCATCTCTATGGCGTCCCTGTCCACGGCCGAGGCGTTTGGCCTGGACCACGGTTGCCGCGACCCGCACGAGCTGCGTGGCGCCATCGCCCCGGGCAAGCGTGCCGACCTGCTGGTACTCAACGACCTGACGTTTGCCACGGCTCCGCATCGCGTATATGCCGCCGGTGCTCTGGTGGCGCAGGACGGCACCTTTGTGGGCGAGATCGCACCCGAGATGGCCGAGGTTGCGGCCCTTGCCGATGAGCTGCGTGCTTCCGTTAAGCTGCCGAAGCTATCGCTCGACGTGTTCGACTATGCCTTTAAGCCGGGCGAGGCCGTGATCGACGTGGTGCCGGGTAAGGCCATCACGGGTATGGCTCGCCCCGAGAACGCCGAGGGCCTGCGCCGCATTATGCTGATCGAGCGCCACGGCCGCGGCTTGTCACTGCAGGCCGAGGGCGCCGACGGTGATGGCCCTGCGGGTCTGGGTCTTGTTGGCAAGCACATTGGTCGCGGCTGGGTGCGTGGCTTTACCATTACAGGCGGTGCCATCGCCTCGACGATCGGTCACGACTCGCACAACGTATGCGTGGTGGGCGACAATGCCGCCGATATGATGACTGCCGTCGAGGCCGTGGGCCAGGGCGGTCACGTGCTGGTGCGCAATGGCAAGGTCGTAGCGCGCATTCCGCTGGCGCTCGGCGGCCTGATGAGCGAAGGCACGGCCGAGGATGTCGCCGCGCAGCACGACGACTTTATGGTCAAGGCGCGCGCCATGGGTATTGAGCCGCCGCTCGACCCCATCATGGGCATCATCTTCCTGCCCCTGCCGGTGATCCCGACGCTCCGCATCCGCCCCGAGGGCATGTTCGACGTCACCACTTTCACCTACGCCGACTAGTCATCGGGGACGTTCTTAAACGACTAGTCGTCGGGGACACTCTTTGGCGTGTCGCCTGACGCCGCGACCGTGAGACCTCTGGCACGCGTGAGCTATTTGCTAGGTCCATGTAACGTTTATGACTGCGGGGTCTTATTTGAGCTCCCTTTGGGTACGTTGGAATCGGATACACGTTCGATTCCAACAAGCCCGAAAGGAGCTTTTCTATGTTTAAACTGATTGCATCCGATATGGACGGCACGTTGCTTGACGAAAACGGCCAGGTGCCTCCCGAGACCTACGAACTGATTTTGGCGCTACGCGAGCATGGCGTGCATTTTGCCGCATCGTCAGGCCGCCGCTACGATCGCCTGTGCGAGTTCTTTGCGCCCGTTCGCGACAAGATGGACTTTGTCGCAGCTAACGGTGCCCAGGTCTTCGCCGACGGCAAAATGGTAGACCGCGAGGTGTATTCGCACCTGGCGATTCGAAAGCTCGCCCAGGCCGTCGCGACGTTTCCCAATTTGCATCTTGCGCTCTTTGACCGAACCAAGTCCTTTTTGCTCGATGACGAGTGCAAGTTCGTGCGTGAGGTCGATAAGGACCTTCCCAATGCCGAGCGCATTTGGGAGCTGCCCGATCCCAGCGTAAATATCATCAAGGCGAGTATCTTTTGCGATGACGGTGCCGTTATGGACAGCGCCTACGTGCTGCAGCGTGAACTTGGTCAGCTCTTTACCTTTGCGCCTTCGGGCAACGCGTGGATCGATGCCATGCAGCCCGGTGTGTCGAAGGCCTCGGGCATCGCACAGCTTGCGGAGCATTACGGCATTGGACGCGACGAGATCATGGCGTTTGGCGACTCGATGAACGACTACGAGATCATCCGCTTTGTCGGCACGGGCTGTGCGATGGAAAACGCGCGTCCGGCGCTCAAAGCGGTGGCCGATCGTGTGGTGGGGCGCAACCGCGACCACGCTGTCCAGCAAGAACTCCGCCGTGTGCTGGAGAGCCTCGCTTAATCCGACAGATGGGGACGTTCCCGTTCTGCCGGCAGTGGGGGACAGTCCTTGCAGCTTTTCGCGAAGAGTGTCCCTAACGACTAGTCATTCAAGAACGTCCCCAATGACTACCAATGACTAGGCGAGGGCGGCCATGATGGTGCGGGCGACGCCGTCGTGGTCGTTGTCGTATTCGGTGATGGCGTCGGCGGCGTCGCGGTCTTCGGGCTCGCCGTTGATCATGGCCATGCCGTGGCCTGCTGCCTGCAGCATGGGAATGTCGTTGATGTTGTCGCCGAAGGCCCAGGCGTCGGCGAGACGCTCTCCCAGGTGCTCGCATAGCCACGTGAGGGCCGTCCCCTTGGTGGCTCCCTCGCCCATGACCTCGATATTCATGGCGTACGAACGCGTGACCTCGATGCCTTCGAGCGTGTCGAGCTCCGCCGCGATGACGTCGCGATCGGCCGGGTTGTGCCAGTACATGGCGATGCGTTCGAGTGTCTCGACCTCGTCGATCTTGCTGTCGATATCCATATCGATCGGTGTTCGTGTGCGCTTGAGCGAAGCCGCGATGTGGGGGTCGCCGCCACAGAACTCGTCTAGGCGCGTGTAGAGCGAGCGGGGGAGGAAGCACTGCCCGTCCGCGAAGATATCGAAGGTGACGTCATGGCCGGCGGCAATGCTATGGACGCGGTGGGCGATGGCGCGGTCGAGCGGTCGGCTCAAAATGCGCGTAGCGCGTGAGGTATCGGTGGGCGTACCGTCGTCGAGCTGCCAGACGCTGGCACCGTTGGCGCAGACCGCGTAGTGTACGGCGGGATGGGCGAGGATGGGCTCAAAGATGCCCGACAGCGGACGTCCCGTGCACGGTACAAACTCAATGCCGCGGCGTGCGAGCTCGTCGAGCATCGCCCAGGTGGCGTCGCTCATCTGCTTGTCACTCGTCAACAGCGTTCCATCCATATCGGAAAACACAATCATTTGATGCAGCCCTTTCTGCTGGCATAAAAAGCGTGGCCGAGGGCGGTGATGCCCTGGCCACGCTCGGGTTCTATAACGGTCCGCGTCCTAGCGGTCGGCGAGCGGCTTGTATTCCAGCGGCTCGATCACCGGACGGTATGCCGGGCGGATGATGCGATGCGCACAGAAGAGCTCTTCCATGCGGTGTGCCGACCAGCCGGCCATGCGGGCGACGGCGAATAGCGGCGTAAAAAGCGTCTCGGGCACGCCGAGCATCTTGTAGATAAAGCCTGTGTACAGGTCGATGTTGGCGCAGATAGGCTTGGTCATGCCGTGGTCGCGCATCACTTGCGGGGCCAGGCGCTCGATGCGCTCGATGAGTGCGAACTCCTCGCCCAAGTCCTTCTTGGCGGCAAGCGTGCGCGCGTAACGGCGGCACACCTCGGCGCGCGGGTCGCTCAGCGTGTAGACGGCGTGGCCCATACCGTAGATGAGGCCCGTGCCGTCGAAGGCCTGCTTGTCGAGAATCTTGCCCAGGTAGGCTGCGACCTCGTCCTCGTCCTCCCAATTGGAGACATGCGCACGGATGTCCTCGTGCATGGACACGACCTTGGCGTTGGCGCCGCCGTGGCGCGGGCCCTTGAGCGAGCCGATGGCCGCGGCGTAGGCGGAATACGGGTCGGTGGCCGAGGAGGATAGCACGCGGCAGGCGAACGTGGAGTTGTTGCCGCCGCCGTGCTCGGCATGCAGCATGAGCATCACGTCGAGCAGCATGGCTTCGTCGCGGGTGAATGCCATGCCGCCGCGGAGCACCTGCAGGATGGTCTCGGCGGTGGAGAGGCCGGGTGTGGGGTGCGGTACATGAACCTCGGAGCCGCGACGCTTGGCGACCGAGGCCATATGCGCGAAGGCGGCGATGCGGGGGAGACGGGCGAGCATGGAGATGGCGACGTCGATTTCGTGCTCGGGTGTAATGGCGTCGGGCTCGGCGTCGAAGGCGTAGAGCAGCAGCACGGCGCGCTGAAGCACATTCATGATGCTCGACGACACCGTGGTCATGGGGAACTCGCGGACGTACTCGTCGCTCAGGTGCCTAAAAGCGCCCAGACGTTCGCAAAAACCGTCGAGCTCCTCTTTGGTGGGCAGCGAGCCCGTGATGAGCAGGTAGGCGACCTCTTCGTAGCCATAGCGATTCTCGGCCTGGGCGTTGTTGACCAGGTCCTCGATGCTATAGCCGCGCAGCGTGAGCTTGCCCTGGTCGGGTACGACCTTGCCGTCGACCTTGTTGTAGCCGTGCACGTCCGAGATGCGGGTAAGGCCCGCAACCACGCCCGAGCCGTCGGCATTGCGTAGGCCGCGCTTGACGTTATGCTCGACGAACAGACCCTCGTCATACGGATTAGTCGGCATGCCGTGGTAGAGGTTTTCGCTTTCGGGCGAAATCTGGCGGCTCGCCTCATAATCCAAGACCAGGCGGCTCAGATGGTCATCGAAGCGGTAGTAGATTTTCTTGGCGTCGTAAGCCATGCGCGCTCCTCTCGGGGCCGTGTGGGGGCGGCGTGCTTGGGTGCAGATGCGCCGGCCTGTTCCCGCACGGCCTGTTCGCTACAGGCGGTACATAAAGTTAAAGACGTCCTCGCGCTGGATGGACACGTTGACGCCCGAAAGCTCGCCGGCCTCGGCCAGGGCCTTCTGCAGCTCGGCGAAGTCGAGCTTGGACTCGGCGGTGTCGGCCAGCATGGTCATGGTGAAGATGTCCTCGATAATGGACTGCGTGATGTCGCGGATGTCGACGTTGGCCTCGCCCAGAACGCGGGTGACGCCGGCGACGATGCCGGGGCGGTTCTTGCCAAGGACGGTGATGACGATACGGGAGGACGAGATCTCGGCCATGGGAAACCCTTTCGCGTGGTTGCGGCGCGCGCGGGGCGCTCCGCTACGGTACAGTGTTCATCATTGTACCTGTCTGGCGCAAAAAAGGCGCGCTCGCTGCGGCGTTACATGCCTGCAACATGAGCGTAAGGGGGAAGGCCGTACGGGGAAGAGCCGTCTGGCGCGTGTCCGGCTCGTGTTGGGTTGATTTCCGATCTCAGCCGAACACATTGAGCGGACGGGCCGTTCCCGCAGTCAGCCGAACGCCTCCGACGGCTGATTCCGAACTGGAAGCGGAGGGCATCCCCGCCCTTCGGTAGGGGATACCGCTCCGCGGCGCATGCCGCGGGCGGCGCCCCTATCGGACCACCGTGACCTCAGTTGGGATGGGCCCAGCACTGCCGCGTACTCGGTGAGCTAGAGCCAACTGTTCATCTTCACGTCGCGTATGGCGATATTTCGGTCGTCCGGCTCGGTGATGCCGTAGCCGAACGCCTGGAGCGTCTCTATGGACTCCTGGATCCTCTGTTGGAACATGGGACCCGGATCGACCCTCGGCCCGAGGTGCCCGCGCCAAAGGCACGGCGTGGCGCGCAGCATGTTATGGATTTTGGAGATGGGCTCGATGTCGGCGTAGACGTTGAGCGTCGCCATGGCGTCCTTGTGGCCGAGGATCGATTGGAGCGCCTTGATATCGCCGCCTTGGCGGATCCACTGCGTTGCGAACGTGTGGCGAAGGCCGTGGAACGTGATCAGCTCGTCGTTGGTGCCCATGAGGCCGTTGGTCTCCGAGAACGTCTTGAACGCCCTGCGGATATAGCTTGTCGTCGCGAAGGTCGCGCCCGGCTCCGACAGGATGTAGCAGTCCCCGATCTCGACCGCCCCGGTAAGGCCGCGCAAGCGCAGCTTTCCGCAGTCGATCTCGTGGGTCTCCTTCAGGAAGGGGGGTAGGCCGACCGGGTCGATGGGGATACCCCTGGCGTCATGGGTCTTGGTGTCCTTGATGAACGAACCCATTCCCTTCGCGTACGCCACCGAGTGTCTGATCGAGATCAGGCCCGTCTCGAAATCCACATCGCACCACCGAAGGCCGCAGACCTCGCCGATTCGCATCCCCGTGTGCAGGGCGAGTACGACCGCCCTCTAATCCTCGGCGGACCAATCGAGTCCGAACTCCTTTCGGGCATCCTCTTCGCTCATGACTTCGAGAAGGTCTCCGGGTTGGCAACGAAGGGCGAGGCATAGCTGCTCGAGTGTGTTGAAGCGAATGCCGCGAATATGCCCTTTTTTAATACGGGACAGGTTCACGGGCGTGGTTCCAATCCTTTCGGCAAGTTCGTTCGAGGAAATCTTTCGCTCGGCCATGATCTTGTCGAGGCGAACAATTACGGGCATGGCGTTTCCTTACGCAATCTCGTCGGAGTCGAGGTACAGCTCTCGGGCGTACAAGAAGAGCTGGGAAAGCATGAACAGGACGATGCCGAGAACCAGAGAGGTCCAATCGAATGATGAAGCGATCTCTTGGGCGCCGACGGCCCCCTCGCCGCCAAACATCGAAACGGAGGTTTTGAGTGAGCCGGCGTAGAGGCTGGTGGCAGCTTGAACAACGAAGAGAATGCCGAGCACCTTCAAGCATGTCGCAGACCCTTTCTTGAAGGGGTCTCCGCTCTTGGTCGTCCACACGAGAACGGCGCTGAGGATGGTCGTAGCGATACCGATGACGGCAGGGACCAATGTCGAGATCGCAAGGGCTGGATACGCGGGGGAGTCTGCAATTACAGGGTTGTCGAGCACTTCGATTGCTGGCTTTAAGGAGAACGCCACTTGTGCGATGGCGGTGGCGCAAAGGGTCGCAGAGGCTATCGCACATGCGATGCGGAAGGAATGAAGCCGGGGAGTGCGATTGTCGGAACTCATAATAACCTCCGAAGAATTTAAAGAACTCAGGTTACTTTTTAACAGTTTATGTTAAATTGACTTTGCCGGCAAGTAATAAGGGCCGAGCATTTTGTTCGGCCCCTCTGTTCCGACTGGATGAGGTTAAGGTTGGCGATGAATATGCTCAAAATCTCGAAGGCGATCTTTAGGTCGCTTCTCTCCTCCAGGTCGCTCTGTGTTGTCGTTGTTGCGTTGATGGTTCTTTGTGCTCTGTCCGTCTTCAGGAGCGCGGCTGGCATCGACGGACGGGTCGAATACCTCGAGTCGGGAATAACCCGTGTTGAGCAGGAATTGTCAGCATCCTATGCGGATGCGCTTGTGAATGCGGGGGAGGACGGTGTCTATACCTCTTCATCAAGCATGCCCGCGCTTCTGTACCCTCTTGTCGCGGGACGTCTTATCTTGGCACCGCTCTCTCCCCTACTTCCGTTTCTGCAGATATCGGATGGAGAGTACACCTATTATGACGGATCGAAGGAGTACTTGCTATGGGTCGCAACGGCCGTTGCCGTCTCGTTCCTTGCCGCGCGTCTTAACAAACGTGAAAAGCTCATCATCCAGGCACCGATGGGCGAGCTGGGTAGACTTGTTGCATCGAGCGTATGGGCGAGTGTTTTTGCAATGCTTGCCGTCCTCGCCATCAATCTTCCAGGGATAATCGCCGCGCTTGTGAAGAATGGCCCGGGCTCGCCGTTCTATCCGATAGGCTACATTCAATATGCGACTCCGGTTATCAAACCGGCTTGGCTGGTGTTCGCGCAGACGGCCATCTTGCAATTCTTGGTGGCAGCGTTCATCTCGCTTGTCGTTCACCTTGCCGTGAAGATTGCCAATAACCCTACGCTTGGAATCGTGTTCGTATGTGCCCTGATGGGGGTGACGATGGTTCCCGGGTATTACGGAAGATCCATCGCTTTACGTGAGTTCGCCCTGTTGAATCCCCTTACGTATGCGAACACTGAGTTGACCGTCGGCGCCTATAGCCCGTACCCGACAACGCAGATAGTGAATCTGCCTGGACTTTGCTTCGAGCGTGGCGCGATTGCCCTCGTATGCGCAATCGGGATCGAGGTGCTGGCAATTAGCCTGCTTTGCGTTGCTGGAAAGAGCGGCTGCGCGTGCCCGATATCCCCGATTTGTCTTGAGAGAGGTTCCTTCACTGCATCGAGAACGGCAACTCGTTCGAGCGCTTGTGCCTCCGCCGTTGCATACGTAAGAACGATGGGGAAACTGCTCCTGCGTTCTCCTACCCTCGCCGTATGCGCGATTGCAATGTCGACGACGATGCCGGCCCCGGCTCTGGTCGAGATGTTTCCTGACGCTGATAACGTTTCCGCTGTTCGGTATAGGGATGGGGAGCTCCGTTCAATAGATCGGTATCTAGAGCAGAACGCTGCGAATATGGACGTCGAGGGCAAAGCGGCCCTGGAAGACATGCGGGATGCTCTTTCGGGTTTCGTGTACGCGCCTATGCCTGCGGAGGGGTTTCGAAGCCTTGCGACGTACGAGCGCGCTCGAGGTGAGCTGGGCGCGGCAGATGCGACTCTCCTGCAATCGATCGGAATCGAGCCGGAGACTCCTTCTCGTGCGGAGGCGCGCGCCCTTCTGCTTGAGTCGATCGCGAGCTTGCCGGACCCCAAGGTTTACGAGTTAAGTACGAAGATGCCCCCATTAATCCTCCTTTCGTATCTCCAGGCAGCGCTTCCCTCCTTATTTTTGCTGTTGCCCGTGGTTGTCACATCGCTCGCGTGCACCCACCTGCAGTGTCGTTCCCTTCTGGTTCTCCAGATCCCCGCAACAGCGCATGTGCGTTTTCTGACGGCTGTTGCGCTGGCTCTCCTGCTTGGCTTGGTGCTGCTTTTGGTGTCGATGGTTCCCGCTGTCGTTGTGTCCGTGATTAAGAACGGTGCGGGTGGATCGGAGTATCCCGTCGCTCTCATTCGGGCGGGAGCTTCGACAACGTCCATGGTGGGGGAGGCGGTGTTGTGCAGTATTCCGTTGCTGGTCATGGCATACGGCGTGATTTCCGTCGTCGCTGCGTTGACAGCAGCGATTAGCCGCAACCCCGTTGTCACCGGAATGGTTTGCGCGGTTCTCTTGGTGTTGGGTTCGTTGAGCGCTCATGTTGAAAGCGTGGGCATGGGCGTCGCGCTGCTGGCTCCATTCGCCTCGTTTGATCCCGCTTCCCAGGTGGGGACGATTGGGTTCCTTGGGCGAGGGACGAACGCGATGCCTTTTGGAGAGGTCGTCGGCGCATCGGGCGCTCTGCTGGTGGTCTTGGGCGCCGTATCTCCGTTGATGGTGCGCCTGAGTGTTCCAAAGATCGAAAGGGGATGATCTCGATGATTGACCTTCAAACGCTGACGATCTCTTATGGAAAGAAGGTGCTCGTAGATTCGGTGAACGCTGAGTTTGCCCCGGGTACGGTCTACGGTCTCGTCGCTCCGAACGGGCATGGAAAGACGACGTTGCTGCGTGCGATGGCAGGTTTGCCGGGTCCTCGCGTGGACGGGAGCATCGTTCTGGATGAGGTGCAGGGTACGGGTGCGAGAGAGGTCCGTTCTATGATCTTCTATGCACCTGGTGAGGGGACGCTGCTGTATCCCGGATTGCGTGCGGAAGATCACCTCAAGATGGTTTGCGATATGTGGCCGCATGCTCGCGATATCGAAGAGATAGTGGAACAAACGCAGATAGGCGAGTTCGCGAAGATGAGGATCCGCACTCTGAGCCAGGGCATGAAGCAGCAGCTTACCCTGGCGATTGCGTATGCGACGGGCGCGCGGTACCTTCTATTAGATGAGCCCATGAACGCGCTCGACCCCAGCAGGGTGGACTTGCATTCCGAGATTCTCAGGAAGCTGGCCGATTCTGGTACGTGCATCATCATGTCATCCCACATCTTGGATTCGGTCGATAGGCTGTGCGATGAGATTCTGTTTTTGAAGGATGGGAGGCTCATTAGAAGCATTCCGCAAGATGATGCTGCGCCGAAGTCTCCTGGATCCCATTTCGCAAAGCCTGCCGGACGCGCCGAGGGTGCGCTAAGCGCGTATCGGCGACTCTACGAAAAGGGCGGGTAGAAATGCAAGTTAATAATCTATGTGGTCAATATAATACCGTTGAACCAGCGTATCGATACCGCTCAGCCATTCGCCTCGCCCCCGTCGCACG